>CAZQLJ010000081.1:0-7747 GCA_964594085.1 uncultured Clostridium sp. | reverse complement strand
ACCGACAAAAGCCTCGGAATTTTGCCCGAAAGACAAGCGGACAGAGCTATAAGCCCCTCGCTGTGCGCGCGGAGTAGCTCTTCGTCTATTCTCGGCTTGGAATAAAAGCCCTCGGTGTATCCTTTGGATACAAGATGTATAAGATTCTTATATCCCGTCATATTCTTGCACAGAAGCACGAGGTGATAATAGGAATCGGTGTTGTTGCGCTTGTCGAAGCGTGACGAGGTGGCAACGTAGACCTCACAGCCTATAATTGGCTTGATCCCTGCCTTTTTGCAGGTCTTATAAAACTCGATGACTCCGTACATATTGCCGTGATCGGTAATTGCAACGGCGTCCTGATCGCATTCGCGAAGTCGATCGGGGATATCTGCTATACGGCAAGCGCCGTCGAGCAGACTGTATTCACTATGCAGATGAAGATGAACGAACTCTCCCATAACGCATGCCTTTCTTCAGATTTTTTCATATAAGCTTTCTCTTTTTTGCAAGCTCTGTGATTTTAGTGAGTCTATGATTAAGTCCCGATTTTGATATTGGAGGATTGTGTATTTCGGCAAGCTCTGTAAGGCTCATGTCGGGATTTGCGATACGTAACTTTGCAGTAGTCTTTATCTCGTCGGACAGCTCCTCGAGCATTCCGTTAGCGATAAGCGACTCAATAGCCGCAATTTGTGCCGCCGCGGCGTTTACTGATCTTGCTATATTCCTTGCCACGCAGTTGGTGGCTCTGTTTTCTGCGTTACGATAGTCCTTTTCGACGTACGCGTCCAAAAACTCAAATATAGTTTTGCTCGCGCCGAAAACGCTCAATACGTACTCTATCGCCGACTCGTTGCGGTAAAAAATTCCGTAGCCGTCCTTGCGCGGCGTGATTCCGGGCGCTTCGGGACCAAGCTCCTCCAAAATAGAGTGAACAAGCATTGCCCTTGTGTCGTTTGGCACTTGTATTTCGAGAGAATATGACTTTTTGGGGTCGCTGACACTGCCCCGCGAGCAGAATACCGCGCGCAAAAATGCCGATCTGCAGTCTTTGCACTTAAAAAAAGACGAAAGTGCTTCAATATCCTCATCGCTGTCGGAAAAAGAGTCGGCAAAGCTCAAAAATTCCGATATTTTGTGAGATTTGAAGCCAAGCTCAACCGCCTTATAGCAGCCTCGATTGATATCTTTTCGCTCGGGCTCTATATTGTAAATGTTTTTCAGAAAATGACAGAACTGCTCGGCGGTAGACAGATCGGTAAGCTTTACCGATATGAAGTCGTCGATGACCGAAGCAGACAGCACCACGCCGAAAATATAAGCCTTTTTACAGCAGTTGCTCTTTATCGGAAGCGCGTTTAGCTCGTCCTTGACTTGAGATGAAAATGACATATATCAATTTACCTGTCCGTATCTTATTATCTGGGGATATAAATGACCTCGCATTCAAGCTGCACGCCGAATTTTTCGAGGACGGTATTTTTAGTGTGCTCTATAACGGCGAGTACGTCACGGCAAGTAGCGCCGCCACGGTTTATCGTGAAGCCGGCGTGCTTTTCGGAGACCTGTGCTCCGCCAACGGTGTAGCCCTTGAGTCCCGAGTCCTCGATCAGCTTGCCCGCGAAAAGATTGCCACCGGGGCGCTTGAAGGTACTGCCCGCATTGGGATATTCAAGAGGTTGCTTTTCTTTTCTTGCGGACATATTTTTGCTCATAGCGGCAAATATTTCCTCGGCGTTGCCCTCCTTCAACTCAAGCAGAGTCGAAAGAATAACGTATTCGGGGTGATCCTCAAAGATCGAGTGGCGGTATGAAAAATCGTGTTCTCCCTTGCTTATCACCTTTATCTCGTTGCTTGAAGGATCGAAATATTCGGTCTCGACGACAACGTCGGACATCTGACCGCCGTACGCGCCCGCATTCATATAGACCGCGCCGCCGAGCGTTCCGGGAATGCCGTAAGCAAATTCAAGCCCCGTAAGACAATGCTTCTTTCCCGTCTCCGAAGCGAGTTCGGTCAGCGATTTTCCGCATTCTACGCGTATAAAAGTGCCCGAAGCCGAGTGTACGTATTCCGTTGAGCTCATATTTTTGGTGAAAATGATCGCGCCGTCAAATCCGTCGTCATCGAAAAGCAAATTGCTGCCGTTACCTACTATTTTGAACTTTACGTTGTTGCGCGTTACGGTTTTTATCGCGCTTATAAGCTCGTCTTTGCTTTTGGGGAAGATCGCGTAGCGCGCCTCTCCTCCTATTTTGAACGATGAGTGCTTTGAAAGCGGTTCGTTTTCAAGGATCTCAAGCGTATTGTCGAAATCAAGCCTCATTGTAGGGTATCCTTTCGTGTGAGATGTTATAAAACTATGCCTTCTATTTGAGAAAGGTTACTTATCGTGTAGGTTATTTTCATATCGTCGGGAGCTTTTTTTCCTTTTGGATTGTACCAGCAGGTGTCGATACCTGCGTTTATACCTCCGCGGATATCGGACGTGAGCGAGTCTCCGATAACGAGAGCCTTTGCGGGATCAAAATCGGGAATACGTCGGCTTACGATCTCAAAATATTTAAGAGACGGTTTGTCATAGCCTATATCCTCGGATATGAACACATCGTCAAAGTACTTTGCAAGCGGTGACGCGCAAAATCGCTTTTGCTGGACGGTTTTAAAGCCGTTAGTGATTATGTACATTTTGAATTTGCCGTGCAGCTTTTTGCAAATCTCCTCGGCACCGTCCAGAATATAGCACTTCTCCGAAAGCTTTTCGGGATACAAATTAGATATAATTTCGGCATCGAAGTCGAAGTTGTAGTATTCTAAAAGCGATCTCCAGCGAGCTACCATAAGCTCGGGCTTGGTTATCTCGTTTCGCTCGAGCATCTTCCAATATCCGTCGTTGATCTCGGAGTATTTTTTGATGATCTCGTCGGTCGCGGGCAACCCCGCAAATTCAAGGCAATCTATCACCGCCTCGTATTCCGAGCGATGAAAATCAAGCAGAGTCGCGTCTGCATCGAATAGCAATACGTTGTATTTGGACATAATCAAATCTCCATAAAGTCAATATATATTAATTATACAATATATTTTTAGAAAATGCAATACTAATTTTGACATTATTCCTTTTCCTGTGCGAGAAAAATCCCTCTGCCACAAAAGCAGAGGGATATAAGTCTTTTATTTAGACGTCCACCAATCGTAATAGGGATCATAGTGGCGCGGGGCGATCTTGAAATTAATCTTGCAGTCGGGGCAATCGGTTGTATCAAGCGATCTTCCGCAAACGGGACAGATGAATATTTCCTCACTTCTCGTGATGTTTTGCGGATATTTGGCACCCTTGTAGTGCTTTAATATATCGTTGGGTCTGAATACCGATTCCGCGATCTTATTGGATTCAACCTTAAGCTTTATTATCTCACCGTTCTTTTTTTCGACGGTTATTATTGTGTATAGGAGTTGGCGAGGAGGCTCTCTTCTTGCAGCTACCCAAAACGTAATAGGCTCGTAATCAACGATGACGTTAGAGTTTATTACCTTGCCCTCCCAATCCTTGTCGAAGACCAAACGAAGCAGCTTTGATTTACGGAGAATGAGTGCGTATACAAGAACAAAGAAAGGTATTGCGAAAATGCCGAAACGTGCCTCTTTGAGCCTTACATAGTAGGCGACGTAGATCGCCACGAGCGCCGCGGCAACAAGAAGCATTATGATCGCTCGAATAATTATTCGCTTGGTGATCTTACTTTTTACTGTCATTTCAATCCTCCTCGGGTTGTTCCGTGGTTATATTATATCACACGGTCAAACGACTGTCAAGAGCTTTCGGCAAAAAAATTTAAAAAATGTATACAAAGATTGTCCCCGATATTTATCTATGTTGCACAACCTAATTTTTCTTCTAAAAAAGCTATTTTCCCTCTTGAAAAAAATGTAAAAATGAGTTATAATATAATATGTATGTACATTTTTCGAAAGGACGGCTATGCTCATGAAAAAAACTCTTAATATCGGGTTGCTTGGATTTGGCGCGATGGGTAAAACTCACGCTTTTTCCGTAGCATCGCTTCCCTTTTATTTTGAAGATATAAATTTTTCGGCAAAGTATATCGCTGTGTGCACCTCGCGTTATGAGACCGCCCGGAGCGCCGCTGAAACATATAATCTCGGTTATCCAACCGACAACGAGGACGATATCATCGGCGACAGCACAATAGACGTCGTTGATATCTGCACTCCCAATATAAATCACTACGAGACTGCAAAAAAAGCGATCCTCGCGGGCAAGCACGTGCTTTGCGAAAAGCCGTTGGCAATTAACGCGCTCCAAGCTGCCGAGCTAGACAGACTTGCGGCGGATGCGTTGGCGAAAAACGGTCAAGTCTGCGGCATAGTTTTCAACAACAGACATCTGGCGGCGATCAGACGTGCCAAAGAAATAATTAACGAGGGTAGACTCGGCAGAATTCTCACGTTTGATTTCAGATACTACCACAACAGCTGTATCGATCCTGAAAGAACGGTCGGTTGGAAGCAGGACAAGGATATATGCGGCGCGGGCACTTTGTTTGATCTCGGCTCGCACATCGTTGATCTTTGCAGATATCTTTGCGGCGAGTTTGATGAAGTCTATGCCAAGGAACAGATCGCATTTCCCGAGCACAAGCGCGCGGACGGAAGCGTCTGGCAGACTAATGCTGACGAGGCTGTCTATATGACGGCTACGCTCGAATGCGGTGCTGTCGGCACGCTTACGGCAAGCAAGATAACAGTCGGCGAAAACGACGGGTTGGCCTTTTCGGTCTACGGCACCGACGGTGCTATAAAATTCGACCTTATGGAGCCCGATTGGCTGCATTTTTACGATGCGAATGCCGAGGGCGGCAATTTCGGAGGATATAAAGGATTTACCAAGATAGAGTGCGTGGGCAGATATCCCGCCCCGAGTGGGAAATTCCCTTCTCCCAAAGCGCCTAACGGTTGGCTCAGAGGTCATATTGAGTCTATGTACGCTTATCTCTCTGCGGTCAGTGACGGTCGCGAGGCTTCGCCTTCATTTGCCGACGGAGCAAGAGTACAAGAGATACTTGAGGCGGCTCACAAATCACATTTATGCGGTAATGCGGTAAAAATCGGAGAGTAAGGCACTTCTTTTTTGTCTTTTTAATTGAGTTTATATGAAAGGAGACGGAAATGTTCGTTATAGGAATAACGGGACCCAGCGGCGCAGGCAAAGGTGCCGTTTCGGAATATCTTATTTCGCAAAACGTAAACGTGATAGATGCGGACGTTGTTTATCACGAAGTGATATCGCCTCCTTCGGACTGTCTTGATGAATTGGTAGATCATTTCGGTCGACAGATACTTGATGACTCGGGTGCGCTTGACCGTGCAGCTCTTGCAAAGCTTGTTTTCGGTGAAGAAAACCGTGAAAAGCTCGAGCTGCTCAATAAGATCACGCACAAATACGTCGTTGCGAGGATACGCGGACTTTTGACGGAGTTATCTGTGGCAGGAGCTAAAGCTTGCGCTATTGACGCTCCCCTGCTTATAGAGGCGGGGCTTACGAGTGATTGCGATCTTACGGTTGCGGTGCTTGCCGACAAACAAATACGATCAGAGCGCATAGCAAAGCGTGATCGTATTGATATTAGCTCGGCAATGGCGAGAATAAACTCGCAAAAGCCCGACGAGTATTATGTTCAAGGCTCAGATAAAGTCTTATATAACAACGGAGATTTGGACGAACTGTACGAGCAGCTCGAAAAAGTCCTGACCGACGGAGGTGCCAAGCTATGAGAAGCACCAGAAAAAATATGAACGGTATGGGAATGGGCAAGATAGTTCTTATTTTGCTTGCCGTTTCTATCGTGTTTGGATTTGTCTTTGATTTCGTGGTAACTAAGATAGAATGCGCCATATATCCACGTCCGAGTGAATATGCAGAATACGTATGCAGATATTCATCGGAATACGGAGTTCCCGAGGAGCTTATCTGGGCGGTGATAAAGACCGAAAGCGATTTTAACGCCTCGGCAGTTTCGGGAGTCGGCGCGGTAGGTCTGATGCAATTAATGCCCGAGACGTTCAATGAGATAACTAATGTCCGACTAAACGAAAGGCTTGATGCGGGAATGAGATACGACCCCGAAACGAACATTCGATACGGAACCTATTATCTTGCTTACCTTTATGCGCGCTACGGAAATTGGAGCACTGCCATCGCCGCCTATAACGCGGGGCTCGGTAAGGTGGATGAATGGCTTGAAAATGATGATTACGCCAAGGATAACGCGCTCACATATATTCCCTACAAGGAAACGCGCAACTACGTAAAAAAAGTGCAAAAGGCACTCCAAATGTATGAAGATCTCTATTGACGAGATTAAAAAAATGAATAAAAAATTTATATACAGATGCATATTCATTTTGCATCAAAAGAAAGGATGACTGATATGAGCAAGGAACTCACTTACTCCAGAAAGAACTTTTACGAGACCGCTGACGAGGCGGCTATCAAGATGGTGTACGACTACTGCGACGGCTATATGGCATATATGGATGCGTCCAAGACCGAGCGTGAGACTGTGACCGAAACTATCGCTCTCGCAGAAAAGCACGGTTACAAGCCCTACAATTTTGGAATGACTATCAAGGCAGGAGATAAATACTACTACAACAACCGTGGCAGAAACCTATACCTTTTCCGAATCGGAAGCGAGGATATAAACAACGGTATCAGAATAGTAGCTTCCCATATCGACAGCCCCAGACTTGACTTAAAGCAGGTGCCGATCTACGAGGACGGCGGATTCTGCTTTGCAAAGACTCACTATTACGGCGGCGTTCGTAAGTACCAGTGGGTTGCTATGCCTCTCGCGCTTCACGGCGTGGTTGCTAAGAAGGACGGCAGCTCAGTCACGATCCGCGTTGGTGATGAGGACGGCGAGCCCGTATTCTATATCAACGATCTTCTTCCCCACCTTGCAAGAGAACAGAGCGCGAGACCTCTCGGCACTGCTATCTCCGCTGAAAGCCTCAATATCGTTCTTGGTTCAAGACCTCTTGCAAACACCGACGAGGGCGAAAAGATAAAGAAGAACATTCTTACGATACTCAACGAAAAATACGATATCACCGAAGAGGATTTCCTTTCTGCAGATCTTTTCGTAGTTCCTGCGGGCAAGGCTCGCGACGTGGGATTTGACCGTTCGCTTATTTCCGCATACGGTCACGACGATAACGTTTGCGCATATCCTTCCCTTACCGCACTCTTCGAGTCCGATGCAAGTGAGCACACCCTTATGGTCGTGCTTGCCGACAAGGAGGAGATCGGAAGCGAGGGTAACACGGGTATGCAGTGCGAGCTCTTTACCGATCTTATGGGCGCTATCACTGCAGAGCTTGGCGGTAACATCTACGCAGTAAAGGCAAACTCCAAGTGCCTCTCTGCCGACGTTAACGCTTGCTTCGACCCTAACTTCCCCGAGGTGTTCGAGTCGAGAAATGCGGCAAAGATCAACTGTGGAATTACGATGTCCAAGTACACCGGAAGCGGCGGAAAGGGCGGCACGAACGATGCTCCCGCAGAGTATATCGCTTGGATCAGAAAGATATTCGAGGAGAACGGTGTTCTCTGGCAGACCGCAGAGCTCGGTAAGACCGACGTTGGCGGCGGCGGAACCGTTGCAAAGTTCGTGGCAAAGCACAATATTGAGACCGTTGACCTCGGAGTTCCCGTAATTTCTATGCACGCTCCCTACG
>CAZQLJ010000080.1:0-7785 GCA_964594085.1 uncultured Clostridium sp. | reverse complement strand
CATAATCCATATTTTGTATGTTTTCTTTTATCCGACGTTGCATTTTCATATACCGAGGGACTTGAGGTTAACGATCACGGCGGTATCATCGTAAATGAGGACGGTCTGTCCTCCCGTACTGCAGTTTATGCAGGCGGTGACGTTGTTACCGGTGCGGCTACCGTTATCTCCGCTATGGGTGCAGGTAAGACTGCAGCTAAGGCGATTGATGAGTACCTGAGCAACAAATAAAATAAAAAACTGACTTTTACATATTTGAAAAAGTCTTAACGCAATGCTCGGAAATACGGTTATCGTAAGTTGATGCTTCGATTTACATAAACGCTTTCCGAGCATTTTTTAAAATCATTACAGGAGGAAAAATAATGAATTCCAATTTCGATTATTCCGTAATTGACAGAATTCTTGAGGATATCGGCTGTGAGCAGAAGCACACCATTGCGCTTTTGCAGGCAATACAGGAGCATTATCACTATCTTCCCGCCGAGATATTCCCGTATCTCGCAAAGAAGATCGGTACAAGCGAGGCGATAATATACGGTACTGCGACATTTTATGAAAATTTTTCTCTTGAACCCAAGGGAAAGTACGTTATAAAGGTTTGTGACGGTACTGCTTGTCATGTTCGTCGTTCGATCCCCGTTCTCAATGCTTTGAGAAATGAGCTTGGACTTTCCGAGACGAAATGCACAGACGACGAGCTTCTTTTCACGGTTGAGACCGTGTCCTGTCTCGGCGCGTGCGGTCTTGCGCCTGCGATCACCGTCAACGGAAAGGTATATCCGTCCATGACGTCCGATAAGGCAAAAGAACTTATAAAAACTCTTAAAGAGGAGGCGGCTGCAGAATGATCAAGACACGTACAGAGCTTCAGGAATACAGAGAACATTGTCTTGCCGGACTTAACGCTCAAAAGTGCAGAGTTCTCATCTGCGCCGGAACGGGATGCGTTGCCGGAGGAAGTATTGATATATACAACCGCATAATCGAGCTTTGCAAAGAGCAGGGACTTGACACCCAGGTAGTGCTCGAAAAGCACGTTGATCACGAGGGCATCGGAGTTAAGAAAAGTGGCTGTCACGGATTTTGCGAAATGGGTCCCCTTGTGAAGATCGAACCCTACGGATATCTTTACACGAAGGTAAAGGCCCAGGATTGCGAAGAAATAGTTGAAAAGACTATTCTTCACGCAGAGCCCGTCGAAAGACTCTTTTATAAGGACAAGGAAGGAGTTGCTTACGAAAAGCAGTTTGATATTCCTTTCTATAAAAAGCAGTCCAGAACCGTTCTTGACGAGTGCGGTCAGATAGATGCAGATTCTATAGACGAATATATAGCGTTCGGCGGATACTCGGCGTTTGAAAAGGCGCTGTTTGATATGTCGAGCGAGCAGATCTGCGAGCAGATAGAATTTTCCAAGCTTCGCGGTCGCGGAGGCGGCGGATTCCCTGCGGGTGTAAAGTGGAAGCAGGTGCTTGCTCAAAAGGTAACTCCCAAATACGTAGTCTGCAACGGCGACGAGGGCGACCCCGGTGCGTTCATGGACAGAAGTATTATGGAAGGTAACCCCCACAGAATGCTCGAGGGTATGATGATCGCGGGAATTGCTACGAAGGCAAGTGAGGGATATATATACGTCCGTGACGAATATCCTTTGGCAGTCGCAAGACTTAAGAATGCGATCTCTCAGGCGAAAGCACTCGGTCTTCTTGGAGAAAAGATCCTTGGAACGAGCTTTTCGTTTGATATACATATAAACCGCGGCGCAGGCGCGTTTGTCTGCGGAGAAGGCTCGGCACTGACTGCCTCCATTGAAGGCAAGAGAGGTATGCCAAGAGTAAAGCGTCACAGAACGGTATCCCGCGGACTCTTTGAAAAGCCTACCGTACTCAATAACGTTGAGACTTACGCAAACGTTCCTTTCATTGTTGAAAAGGGTGTGGATTGGTATCGCGGAATGGGTACTGAATCGAGCCCCGGAACCAAGGCCTTTGCTATTACGGGTAATATCAACAACACCGGTCTTATCGAGGTTCCCATGGGAACGACTCTGCGCGAGATCATATTTGATATCGGCGGAGGTATAAAGGGCGGTAAAAAGTTCAAGGCGGTTCAGATAGGTGGACCCTCGGGCGGATGTCTGACCGAAGAGCATCTCGATATGCCTCTTGACTTTGATTCCTTGAGCAAGGCGGGCGCGATGATCGGCTCGGGCGGTCTTGTCGTTATGGACGAGGACACCTGTATGGTCGAGGTTGCGAGATTCTTTATGAACTTTACCCAGAACGAATCCTGCGGTAAATGTACTCCTTGCCGAGAGGGAACCAAGAGAATGCTTGAGATCCTTCAGAACATCGTTGACGGCAAGGGCAAGGATGGAGATATCGAGCTCTTACTCGAGCTTGCCGAGACAGTTTCTTCCAACGCGCTTTGCGGTCTTGGAAAATCTGCTCCCAATCCCGTCGTCAGCACTATCAAATATTTCAGAGATGAATATGAGGCACATATATACGACAAGAGATGTCCTACGGGTACTTGTCAGAAGCTCAAGAAATACGTTATCGATCCCGAGCTTTGTAAGGGCTGCTCGCTTTGTGCGAGAAATTGCCCTGTTGGTGCTATTTCGGGTCAGATCAAGTCTCCGTTCACTATCGATCAGGAAAAATGTATCAAGTGCGGCGCTTGTATGTCGGGCTGTAAGTTCAAGGCTATAAAGGAGGAGTTTTAACTATGGAGACGAAAAAGAATACTATAATCGTTGACGGTATCGAAGTCGAGCTTCACGGCGAAAAGAACCTTCTTGAAGTTATCAGAAACGCGGGTATCGACATTCCCACGTTCTGCTATTATCCCGAGCTTTCATACTACGGCGCTTGCCGTATGTGTGTTTTCGAGGACGAGAGGGGAAGAATAGATACTTCCTGCTCCACCGTTCCGCGTGCGGGAATGGTAATTAAGACCAACACCGAAAGACTCCGTAATTATAGAAAGGCGATACTTGAGCTGATTCTTTCGACTCACTGTACCGACTGTACGCTTTGCCCCAAGCAGGGTTCGTGCAAGCTTCGTAATTTTGCAAAGATATACGGACTTACCGATATAAGATTCCCGATCACTCACGCAGAGCCTAATATTGACGAATCATCAAAGTGCATCGTGCGCGACCCGAGAAAGTGTATTCTTTGCGGTGCGTGTGTGCGCGTTTGCGACGAGATTCAGAACGTCGGAGCGATCTCCTTCGTTCACAGAAGCTCAAAGGTCACGGTCAGCACCGCGTTCAACAAGCCCTTGGCTGAAACCAACTGTATAGGTTGCGGTCAGTGCGCGGCTTACTGTCCTACAGGCGCGCTTGTTATTAAGAATGAGACTAGTGAGGCTTGGAAAGCGATATCCGATCCGAACAAGTACGTAACCGTTCAGATCGCTCCTGCGGTCAGAGTTGCTATCGGTCAGAACTTTGGTCTTGACGACAGTGAGGATTGCCTTGGAAAGATCGTTTCGGCTTTGCGTTTCATTGGATTTGACGAGGTTTACGATACGACCGTCGGCGCTGATATGACCGTAATTGAGGAATCCGCGGAATTTATCGAAAAGGTTAAAAACAACGAGACCTTACCGATGTTTACCTCCTGCTGTCCCGGTTGGATTCAGTACGCGGAAAATAATTATCCCGAGCTTCTGCCTCAGATCTCCTCGTGTCGCTCTCCTATGGAGATGCTTGCTTCTGTTCTTCGCAAGAACATTGATGAGAAGGTTGCGGCAGAGGGTAAGACTCATTATCATATCGCGGTAATGCCTTGTACTGCCAAAAAGTACGAAGCGGCAAGAGAAGAATTCGAAGGTAAGGTCGATCTGGTCATTACCACTGTCGAGCTTATCAAGATGATCCGTTCCTGCGGTCTTAACTTCAAGAAGCTCAGACCCTCTAAGCCCGACTCACTCTACGGACCTACGTCGGGCGCGGGTGTTATATTCGGAGTTACGGGAGGAGTTACCGAGGCGGTGCTCCGTCACGTTTCCGACGCTAACGGGGCTGAGGCTCTTGAAAAGATATCCTATATCGGTGTCAGAGGTCTTTCGGGTGTAAAGGTGACAGAGGTTCCTTTCGGATCGGCGACCTTGAAGATAGCTATCGTCAGCGGTCTTGCAAATACCTCCAAGCTTATTGAAAGAATCAAAGCAGGCGAGCACTACGATCTCGTTGAGGTTATGGCTTGCCCCGGTGGATGCATCTGCGGAGGCGGTCAACCCAGAGCTGAGGAATATAAGGAAAGAGTCGGTCGTGCTGACGGACTTTACAACTCGGATAAGAAGTCCGAGATACGTACCTCGCGTGAAAACGATGCGGTCAAGGAGCTGCTTGACTCACTTGGAGAAGAGAAGCATCATTTGCTTCACGTAAGTTACGTAAAAGAATAAAATTCAAAAGCGAGCTACACAACAAAAAGGACTTTCTCGATCGAGAAAGTCCTTTGTTTTTATTATTCAATTATCAAGTCTTTCAAATATATCGTGTTACCTGCGGGGAGTACAAATGCAAATTCTGTGCAGTCTTCACCTAATGATGAAACATTTACGGTAAATGTCTGCCATTCGCCGTATTTTAGACGACAGTCTTCAATCGAGGATTCAGTATCGTAATCGATATATCCGTTAACGTTTCCATCAATAGTTGAAGGCTCTATTTCGTTAGGCTTGACACGGATAGCAAATTCTCCCATTCCGCCAAGTCTTTCTGTTGACGTTTCGGGAAGGTAAACGGTGAAGGTAAACGTACTCTTGTTTTTCAACAGATCAACATTCACGTACAGCTTTCCTTGCGAGTCAGCTATGACCTCATACGCGGTGGTGTTTTCGTCGAACTGCATTCCTATAATCGATACACCCGATTGCGTGGTGATATCCGTATCCTTTTGCAGTCCTTCAACTTCTATCTCTTCAACGTTCAAAAGTGAATCCCAATCAATATTTCCACCAGCATTTTCACAATAATAAATGTGAGGATTTACTATCGTGCCGTCGCTCGCGAGATTAAATACGGTTCCTCCTATCCATGGGGTCTGATTGAGATTATCGGAAACCGATATATTTCCGTAGCTGTCAATATAGTTATTTCTATCGTAAGTAGAACTCTTCATTCCGTACTGCAAGCGTACACCGTTATATACAATGCTTGCGCTGTTTGCGTGCTCGTGTCCTACAAATACCGAGTCAAAGTTGTACTCCAGAATAGACTTCCAAACTGTAAGATCCTGATCCCACGGGCCCTTCATCTTGGCGCCGATATATCCGAAGTCGTCTTCAAATTTATCTTCATAATAATCTATGAAAACGTGATCCGTCGATCCGTCGGTTCCATATTTATTAAATGCTTCACCGAAGGTTGATATCTGTATGTGGAATGCCATTGAAAATTTCGTTTCGGGGGACTTGGTAGATATCACGCTTGCAAGTCCCGTGTACCACTTTATCTGATCCTTACCAAATCCATTAGATGTTTTAGTATGACCGTTAGCAAGAGATTCCGCGCTGGCGTTGCCGCATCCGTTACTGTCAAGCATAAAGAAAACTCTCGTCAGCTTGTCGCCCTGCTTGATTCCAACGGTATAGTTGCCATTACCTGTCAGCTGTCTTTGTAAGAACAAGCAATGCTCTGCGTTTTCAAGTTGATCGCACTGCCAATCCACGCCCATTTTACTTTCGTTATCGTGATTTCCAAATATGGGTGCCCAAGGAATACCGTATCCCTCGAAAAATTCGATTATCTCGAGAAGATTTTGACCGTTATCATCAAATTCACCGTATATAATATCTCCGGTAATTAATATAAGGTCAGGGTTTGTTTTTTCAATTATTTCTCTGAGATAATCGTAACAACAAGAATCTTTTTTCTCGGCTGCCCAAATATCTTTACCTATACTGCTGAGTCTGTCTTCCGTACGACACTGAGAAGCATCTATTATTTGAGTGTCAGTAAGCTGAAGGATAACCGGCTCGCGATCCTCGGGAACCTCAACGACAAAATCTACTATCTCAAAAACACTTTTATTTTCGAGGTCTTCTTTTTCAGCGTAAATACCGTCCCAATCGATCTTTGCTCCGCCGTTTTCACAATAATAGATATAGGGCTCTACTATATTACCGTCTTTGTCAAGACTAAATACCGATCCGCCTACCCAAGGAGTAAACGTCGAATAAACGGTGTATTCGATCTCGCCTGACGTACTTACGTAGTTGAGGCTATCGTAAGACGAGCTCTTCATACCAAACTGAAGTCTTACACCTTCGTAAACGACACTTGCGCTGTTAGCATGCTCGTGTCCTACGAAAATAGAGTCGACTCCAAGTTTTTTAAGACCTTTCCATACGCTTTTATCTGTGTCGAATTCGTAATTGTTCGTTCCAATATAACCGAAATCGCCATCTTGTTTGTTTTCATTGTAATCAATAAAAATTTGATTTTCGGTATCCGTCGTATATTTTGCAAAGGCATCGTTGAAAACGGCAAGCGGAATATGGAAGGCAAATGACAACTTTGTATCGGGCCACTTATCCTTTATATTGTCAGCAGTTCTGCTATACCACTTGATCTGGTCCTTACCAAATCCTACTTTTTTATTTGTTTGACCGTTAGATAAGCTTTCCTCGCTGGCACCTCCAACCCCGTTTGAATCAAGCATAAAGAATACTCTTGTAAGCTTTCCACCCTGCTCGATTCCAACGGTATAGTTGCCGTTTCCGTTCAAATCTCTTTGCAGAAAAAGACAATTTTCCGCATTTTCAAACTGCGCGCTCTGCCAATCGGCTCCCATTTTACTTTCGTTATCGTGATTTCCAAAAATAGGTGCCCATGGAATATCAAAGCTTTCCATAAATTCTACAAATTCAAGGAGATTGCTGCCATTATCATCAAACTCGCCGTAAATAATATCGCCGGTAATGATAATAAGGTCAGGGGAGGTATTTGTTATGATTTCACGGAGAAAATCGTAACATCTCACATCCTTTTTATCGGCACTCCAAAGATCAGGAAGCAGACCGCCAAGACGGTCGGGAGTCCTCACCTGAGAAGCATCTATTATCTGGGTATCGGTGAGCTGAAGTATAACAGGCTCGCGTTCTTCGGGAACACTTACAATGAAATCTACAAGTTCCAAAAAATTTTCAGTCTCCGTTTCTTTTTCTGTTGTTTCTTCCGAGGTTGATTCATTAGATCCTTTAGTAGTTTCGGAGGATTGCGTCGTTTCGGGAGCTTCTGTGCCCGTAGTAGTTTCGGCGTTTTGTCCGCCGTCACACGATGCTAAGAAGAGCATAAGTAGTGAAAGTAGAGCTACAAGTATAATTTTGATGTTTTTCATAGATGCTTACCTTTCCGTATTTGTTTTTACATTTAAATAATATCATACGATATTAGTTTTGTCAACAAAAATTGGGTGTAAAAAATCTAAAATTCGAACCGTATCAAATGTGGTCAATAGTATGTAACTAAAAGGTGAAGAAGGGATTCTGAACCTTTACGCAAAGGCTGCGCCTTTGGTGTTGGATTTCTCTTGACCGATATGGCAAGCAAAAATCCCATACCACGGATGTGGTCAATAGTATGTAACTAAAAGGTGAAGAAGGGATTCTGAACCTTTACGCAAAGGCTGCGCCTTTGGTGTTGGATTTCTCTTGACCTTTATGGCAAGCAAAAATCCCATACCACGAATGTGGTATGGGATTTTTGGCGTGCCATAAGGGATTCGAACCCCTGACCTTTTGGTTCGTAGCCAAACACTCTATCCA
>CAZQLJ010000079.1:0-7998 GCA_964594085.1 uncultured Clostridium sp. | reverse complement strand
GGGACGTAGAAGTCGCAAGTTCGAATCTTGTCACCTCGACCCTAAAAGACTTGTGTCCTTGCGTTCGGCTTGATTTTTTGCCCGAGGTGACAAGCACCAGGAGAACTTCCCAACTAAATCCGAGCTTGCGAGGATTTAGTTAAGTGTTCTGAATCTTGTCACCTTGATGTAAAGAAATTTAGCCTTGCGCACGAGAGTGTTTTTGCCTAAAAATAATCTTGAAAAACGTGTAAGCACACGATTTTATTTGAGGTAACTATGAAATTTAAAAAAAGCATACTGTGTTTGATCCTGGCACTTGTAGTGGTGCTGACAAGCTGCAATCTTCCCGATTTTGATGTTGAAAACGGTAGCTCGGATGAAAATGAAACGACAGTTGAAACCCAAAGCGGCAATGAGACCTCTAACGAGAACGACTTAGTTATCGATGCCATTTGCGGCAACCATTCCGACACCGATGACGATGGAAAATGTGACGTTTGTGAGTTGTCGGTAATAGTTTACGTCGATCTATACGCAATCAACGACCTGCACGGCAAATTCTGCACGACGGATACAAACGCCGGAGTAGAGGGGCTCACTACTTATCTGAAAAACGCAACTGAAACCGACGATCACGCGGTATTGCTTTCAAGCGGAGATATGTGGCAAGGCGGCGCGGAGTCCAACCTGACAAGCGGTCTTATAGTCACCGACTGGATGAACGAACTTGATTTTTCTGCCATGACTCTGGGCAACCACGAGTTCGACTGGGGAGAAGAGAAGATCGAGGAAAATGCCGCTTTGGCAGAATTTCCTATCCTTGCTATCAACGTATACGACCGAGCAACAAATGAACGTGTAGAGTATTGCTCGCCGTCGGTTGTGGTCGATCTCGGATATGTTCAGATCGGCATCATCGGCGCGATTGGGGATTGCTATTCGTCGATCTCCTCGGACAAAACCGAGGACGTTTATTTCAAGGTCGGCTCGGAGTTGACCGATCTCGTCAAAAACGAGTCCGAGAGACTTCGTCGCATCGGTGCGGATTACATAGTCTACTCTTTGCACGACGGATACGGTCGAAGCGCGGGAAGCACCGTTCAGATAGGCTCGAGCGCACTATCTTCGTATTATGACGTGGTACTTTCGGAGGGATACGTTGATCTGGTTTTCGAGGCGCATACCCATCAGAATTATGTTATGGTAGACAACCACGGAGTATATCATCTTCAGGGTGGAGGAGACAATCGCGGTCTTTCGCACGTCGAGGTGAAGATCAACTCGGCAAACGGCAATTCAGGAGTCAACGTGGCAGAGTACGTGTCATCGAGTAACTACACATCTCTCGAAGAGGATGAAGTCGTAGACAATTTGCTTGAAAAATATTCTGACGAGATATCGAAATCAAATCTTGTTGTCGGCATGAACGACAACACCCGAAGCAGCAGCGAGATAAAGCAGCTTGTTGCCAAGCTTTATTACGAAATAGGCATTGCCGAGTGGGGAAATGATTACGATATCGTGCTCGGTGGAGGATTTATGTCGGTCAGAAGTCCCTATTCGCTTCCGATGGGAGAAGTTACGTACGGTATGCTCAATACACTTTTGCCGTTCGATAATCAGATCGTCCTGTGCTCGATCAGCGGCAGAGATCTTAAAAACAAATTCTTGGAAACCAAGAACGATAACTATTACATACACCTCGGTGAATACGGCGAGCAGATCAAAGATCAGATAAACGATAACGATACGTACTACGTTATAGTCGATACGTATAGCGCTTTCTATGCTCCCAATAACCTCACGGTCGTTGCCGAACACGATCCGAGTATATTTGCCCGCGATCTTGTCGCAGATTTCATAGCTGAAGGCGGATGGACGGTAACTGTAGAAGAAGAAATAAAAACGGTCGGGGAATTGCTTGATATAGGCGGCTCGTTGGCGAATAATGCCGAGTCCGACGTGGCATATTGCGTCGAGGTAGAGATCTCAAGCGTTGAAAACTCAACGTATGGAAATCTCTGGGTAACCGACGGTACGGACGAGATATACGTTTACGGACTCTATGGACCTGACGGATCAAGATATGATTCGATCAGCGATATGCCCGTCACAGGAGACCGCGTTTTGCTAAAGGCTCGTATCAAAAAATACGTTAGTGCGGACGGAAGCGTTATAATCGAACTGTACAATGCGGTTTTGGTTGAAAAGTGCTATTGAAATTTAATATCACTCTATCGCGAGGCTTTGATTTTATCAATAGCCTCGCTTTTTTATATGAAAACCGAACCGATGCCGTATCTTTTCTTATCGAAAAAGATTAACAAAAGTCGAAAGCTGTAGTATAATCGTTATGATGGAGTATTATTGCATATTATAATAATAATTTAAATTTATAGGACGGAGAACCATACTGTGAATGATTTTATAATTCTTACAGACGTAACGAGCGATATATCAAGCGAGATAAGAGAGCATTTCGGAATAAAGGACTACGTTACAGGTCACGTTCATTTCAGTGACGGACGTGACTTTACCAGCACGCTTGACTGGAACAATATCTCCCGCGAGGAATTTTATAAAGCGCTTTCTTCCAAGAGTCTCAAAGCCAGTACGTCGCCCGCAAGCCCGGAGGAGTACTACGAATGCTTCCGCAAGTATGCAAGCGAGGGATATGACATTTTGAGCATCTCTTTATTCTCGATAATAAGCTCTACCTTTAGCGTTGCCAAGAAGGCAGCAGAGAGAATAAAGGAAGAATATCCCGAAAGGGAAATATATTGCTTTGATTCCATGAGAATGTCGGGTTCTTTGGGCCTTTTGACGATATGCGCGCAAGAAATGAAGAACGAGGGCAAGTCGATGTCCGAGATCATCGCTTGGCTTGAGGAAAATAAGCGCAGAGTGCATCAGATGGGACCTATTGACGATCTTATGTTTGTTGCGCGTCGTGGCAGAATATCGACAGGCAAGGCAATAATGGGAAGCTTCGCGGGCGTTAAACCTATGGGTGACTGTAACAGCGATGGCTACGTAACCGTTCTGACCAAGATGAAGGGAATTAAAAAAGCGCTTGCGACCACAGTTGAGTATATCAGGCATGCGGCAACAGATCTTGAAAACAATTACGTTTTCGTGACGCACAGTAACAGAGAAGCGTACGCCGAGGAGCTTAAAGCAATGATCGAAAACGAGCTTCATCCCAAAAAGGTCTTTATAAGCGACGTTTTCGCGGCAAGCGGAACTAATATCGGGCCCGGAATGGTCTGTGCCTCCTTCATGGGAGAATTCATATCCGAGGACGGCTCCAGGGAAAAAGAATATATGAGTAAGGCAACCGAGAGCTGCTGATAAAGGAAGAATATGTTAATTCAACTCCCGAGTACGCGCAAAAGCTTTATGACCTTTCGTCAAGCGAGAGTAAGGAGATAGTGTGGTTTGAACACGGCAGACATTCGATGCTCCGCGTGACCGATACGGAAAGATACGACGAAGCTGTAAAAGGCTTTATTGCACGTAATTTTGAGAAAGTAAAGCTTTGAAAGGCATTTTATAAAAGGAGGATACGTTATGTATTGTAGATATTGCGGGGCGCATATAGAAGATACCGCGCGTTTTTGCTCCGCTTGCGGACATGAGACCGTAGCAGAGACTGTAAAAAAGCCTGTCAATCCGGATTCTGCGCGCGATGAGGCGAAAAGCAGATTGGCAAATCAGATTCTCACGTGGGGAATTTTGAGCCTTGCATTTTCTTGTACATTTATTTTTTCGCTTCTTGGATTTATCTTTTCATTTGTGGCAAAAAGCAAGGTGAATAAATATGTTCGGCAATTCGGACAGGTTGAGTACCGTTCACGTGTAGGACGCGATCTTAGTACAGCGGGCTTTATCGTCGGACTTATCCTAACTATTTTCGCATCAATGTATTTGTTCGTAATATTTGCGTATGTTTGGGTTTTTCTCTTTGGACTCTGACCCTATTGTTTTTGCTTAACCGAGAACTGACAAGCGGTCGTTCTCGGTTTTTTTAATTAAATTTTAAGTGTGTGACCTATCGGTGTATTAATGTGAAAAATTATTAAAAATCCTTTCAGTTGCTTGACATTGCGCAATAAGTATGATAGAATAAATCTCGGAATTTTGTAGAATTATAAACTTGTTTGAAAAGAAGTGAGGAAGAATGAATAAATCAGTCAATTCGTCTGCCGGAAAAGGCACATGCGATGCAATAAGATCGCGTTTGAAGGCGCTTGGCCGTACGCTCATAGACTTTGATCGCGTACCAGCGCATCTTTTCCTGGCTTTAATAATAACTCTGGTCGTTGAGTGCCTTTCAAGACGCTCATTTATCGGAGGATTCGTATTTTTGATAGAAAATCCGATCGCTTTCGTAGTTAATTACTGCATAGCGCTCGTCTGTCTTCTGCCCACCTTGCTGATACCCAAGCGAATAGCAAGTGTTGCGTTAGTATCGACGCTCTTATTTGCATTGGGAATAATTCAGTTTTTTGTGCTTATCAATAGAGTAACGCCTCTTTCAGCGGTAGATTTTTCGATCTTTTTGAGCATTATTACGATCATCGACGTATATTTTAAGCCCTATGAGCTCGCTTTGATGATTGCGGCGATACTGGGTGCAATCGCGGGAATAGTTGTTTTGTTTGTCAAAACTAAATCTCACGGTGTCAAGCTCAAAAGCTTTATCATAAGCTTTGTAACCGCTGTAGTCGTGCTTGTAGCATCTATAGTGATAGGATTTCAGACCAATCATCTTACCACACGCTTCCCGAACCTCGCGGACGCCTATAACGACTATGGATTTGCTTATTGCTTTTCGCTTAGTGTGTTTGACAGAGGTGTAAACCGTCCCAACGATTATAGCCATCAAGAGATGGAGGATATACTTAATCAGATATACGGAGATCTTCAGGAAGAAAGTACGATCGAGGATAATAACACAAACGAGGAAGATACTATATACGGCGACCTTGAAGAAGAGAGCACAATAGAGGAAGAGAGCACAGTCGGGGAAGATAGATCCCCCAACGTCGTTTTCGTCCAGCTCGAGTCCTTCTTTGACGTAAAATACATACAGGAGCTTACCTATTCGGAGGATCCTGTCCCCAATTTCACCGCCCTTAAGGAGCAGTACCCGAGTGGATTCCTTACAGTGCCCGTTATCGGCGCTGCTACGATAAACGTAGAATTTGAGGTTCTTACGGGTATGCGAATAAGAGACTTCGGCGCGGGCGAGTATCCTTACCGTACGATATTGTCCGAAAACACCTGCGAGACCATTGCGTACGACCTTTTGGCATCGGGCTACAGAACTCACGCTATACACAATAATGAGGGAACCTTCTATCAGCGAAACGAGGTCTACAAGAACCTCGGATTCGAGAGCTTCACCTCGATAGAATATTTCCCGAATCCCACCTACAACCCGTACGGCTGGGCAGAGGACGCAATGCTCACCGATGAAATATTGCATCTCCTTTCCTCGAGCGAGGAGTCCGATTTTGTATTCACCGTGGCGGTGCAGTCTCACGGCGACTATCCCGACGATTATATTTCCGTCGAGGGCGACGTTACAGTCACAGGCGGAGCAAGCAACGCCGCGACGCTGAGCAGATACAATTATTACGTTAGTCAGCTCCACGCGGTCGACGAGTTTGTAAAGACTATCTACGATGAGGTAATGGCGCTTGAGGAGGATACGATCCTGGTATTCTACGGAGACCATCTTCCCACCTTGGTCAAGGATAGCGGCATTACTCTCTCGGAAATGAATGATTTTCAGACCGAATATATAATAATTCCCAATTTTGAGGTCGAGTCCGAAGCCTTTACGGACAAGGATATTTACGCATATCAGCTTTTCCCGAGAGTAATGGATATAATCGGCAATGATACGGGCGTTATCAATATGTTCCACCGCGTTTGTAGTGAGGACGAGGACTATATCGATATGCTCACGAAGATCGAATACGACGTGCTTTATGGCGATAAATACGCATACGGTGACGTCAAATACGACCCCATCGACTATATGACGATGGGCAGCCGTGATATCAGTATCACCGACGTCTACATCGAGGGCGATTACGTTTACGTCAAGGGCGAGAATTTCACACCGTACAGCGTCATTTTCTGCGACGATGATGAAAGAGATACCGAATATCTCGACTCCAATACCCTTAGAATACCGAAAAAAACCACTTTCTTTGATTTCGTCAAAGTTGAAAGGGTCGAGGTCTATCAGGTTACCGTCAAGGACGAGCCGATGTCGAAAACAGAAGCATTTACTGTTTCTGCCCAAAACCAAAAATAAAATTAAAGAGCTACCGGGTGTAAAATGGCACTTGGTAGCCCTTTTTTGTATATAGATCCCAACTAAACCATTGGTTTAATTTGCCCGAAAAATAAGTTATTGACTTTATTTTGTGTATATGCTACAATGAAATTGCAAAGAAGGCGAAAGAGAGGGAGACCGAATGAACCTTGGTGAAAAAATATACGAGCTGAGAAAAAAGAACAATCTAACGCAGGAAATGCTTGCCGACAGTCTTTACGTGTCTGCGCAAGCGGTATCGAAATGGGAAAGAGGAATTGCAAATCCCGATTTAGAGCTTATTCCCGCAATGGCGGCATTGTTCGGAGTATCGGCGGATGAGCTTTTCGGAATGTCAGTAAAAAATGATAGCCGCGTTGCAAATGAAATGCTGGAGCAACGAATTATTTATCTTGAACGGCTCGTCGATATGCTGATGTCGGGTGATAGCGATGAGGCGTTTGAAGCCTCTCTTGATGCTTCTAATGCGCTTGAAAGCTTTGATTTTACGTCAATGACCGAAAGTGAGCTGAGTAAATGGAGCTTAGAAAATGCCAAAATCATCAATTCTGAGGATAAGCTCGTATTTGAGACGACTCCAAAATGGAAAACCGTAGGCAGAGTTATTGACCCACAGATAGTTAACAAAAAAATGAATCTTGATATTCGCACGATTAACCGAATTGTCATAAAATTCAGGTCTTTCAGCACGAGTCGTAAGGATACCTTGGAAATATTCTACACTACAAAAAATCATCCGAATTGGGATAGGCAAAAAATGATATCCTACCCATACTATACGGGTCAAACTTGCACCGCTGACATAATTTTTTCCAATCCGTTCTGGGATGATACTCTGACACAGCTGCGAATAGACACAACTCTTGGTTATTCCGAAAGAAGCGAGATAGAATACGTCGCACTTGTTGACGAAAATGGGGAAGTAAAATATAGCTGCAGCTTTTCAGACCCCTCCGACCCCGAAATAAAAAATTGGGAGGTTGTAAACGCTACAGCCATACCCTGTCAAACGGCGCTTGCATATAGAACCGAATGGATAGACAACAAGCAAGCGGTTTACGATCCTATGATATATAACAATAATCTTAATTTTGAAATAGGAAAGACCAAGCATATCCATATTCGTATGAGAGTAGATCTTGATGAACCTGACGCACGGGGCTGGACGATAAACAATAAGTTTTACAATTCATATCTGAAGTTATATTTCAAGACCGAAGCAAGCAACGAATACAGTGAACAAAAGCACGTAAGAGTCGATTACGTAGCAGGCTGCGGAATGATCGATCTGTACGCGGATATGTCTGCAAATGCTTTTTGGCGAGGCATACTTACGGGACTTCGCCTTGACCCCGTCGAGCTTGTAGGCGCCAAAATTGAGCTCGCACTTATAGAGATACTTGAGCCGACTGCGGTTGTACGCTCTGCAAGTATGCTTAAAGATCTACAGGATCGTATGCAAAGCATAGAGCTTGTGGTCGATAGTTTGCAGGATAGAGTTGACGATCTCGAGTGCATAATCGAGGATGACGAATAAAAAAATCACGGTTGCTCGGGAGTTGTGTTCCAAAGGACACAACTCCCAACTCTATTCGCCTGCGGCGAGTTCTATTGCTTCGCAGTGATATTCGGCTTACGCCGAGTGGTATTCGCTACGCGAGTTT
>CAZQLJ010000078.1:0-8009 GCA_964594085.1 uncultured Clostridium sp. | reverse complement strand
CGTAGTGCATCTGACCGAGTCTCTCGCGGGTGTAATATCCGCAGGACGCGGCACGCTTGATGCTCATTCTCTCTATTTCCGTGCCGCTGTCAAGAGCTCTGGTCTCCTTGCGGCTTCTGGGAAAATACCACTGTTCAGGGGGTGCTTCGACTACGCGAGCGGGATCAAAATAATAGATCAGGCTTCCGTCCTCTGCCTTGTCGAATGCGGCGGGGTCGCCGTTGGGCATAAGGTGCATCTGTGTAAGCACACCTCTCGTAAGATAGTGCTTTCTGTCAGCCTCCTCGCGACTGACCTGGGGGATCGTTGCTCCTGAACGGAGCTTCATTGTATTGCTCAAAACTGCCTCCGAAATCTTCCGTCCGCAAAGACTCAGCACAGGTCGGAATCTTCGGATCTGTGCATTTTTCTCTTTTGTCGGATCGGATGTATATTTGTTGAAAAATTAAAAACCTATTAAAAGCTCTCGCTTCGGCTCGGGACGTCGATATACGAGCCTTTTGCGCCGTCTTTTGTCACAGCGCATACATAATCATTTTATTGTATCACAATTTGCT
This sequence comes from uncultured Clostridium sp., assembly GCA_964594085.1. Classification (GTDB taxonomy): domain Bacteria; phylum Bacillota; class Clostridia; order Oscillospirales; family CAG-272; genus SVTX01. The sequence goes on along the minus strand of CAZQLJ010000078.1, from coordinate 7,452 downwards.
CGATTTGGCAAGATATTTTTATAAATTTATCGTTCGAATTATATGAATATTAATTTTATGGTCAAAAGCCCTTGCAAAAAATCGAAATTTATGATACACTATAAACTGGATTATAATGTGAGGATGAAAAGAGGTGTCACACGGTGGTAAAAATAGTATCGGTCGACAAAAACAGCCGCGCCGAAGCTCACGGCATTCGCGGCGGAGATAATTTAATATCTATCAACGGCAGAGAGATTTCCGACGTGCTTGATTACCGCTTTTTCCTTGCGGACAGGTCGATAGTCCTTAAGCTCTCTCGTGACGGGCAAGAATTTGAGGTCACTATCGTCAAAAAGCAATACGACGACATCGGCCTTGAATTTGAAACGCCTCTGATGGACAAAAAGCACTCCTGCGAAAACAAGTGCATCTTCTGCTTTATCGATCAGTTGCCGAAGGGAATGAGAAAGACCCTTTATTTCAAGGACGACGACTCTCGTTTGTCTTTCCTTCACGGCAACTATATAACTCTTACAAATCTTCACGACAAGGACATTGACCGCATCATTGAGATGCATATTTCTCCCGTCAACGTCTCCGTGCACACGACCAATCCCGAGCTTCGCGTGAAAATGATGCACAACAAGCGCGCGGGTGAGGTGCTTTCGTATATGAAAAAGCTTGCTGACGCGGGCATTTCGCTTTGCGGTCAAATCGTGCTTTGCAAGGGGATCAACGACGGCGAGGAGCTTGATCGCTCTATGCGCGATCTCTCAGCGCTCTTCCCTGCGATGCAAAGCGTTTCGATAGTTCCTGCGGGGCTTACAAGATACCGTGAAAAGCTATATCCTCTTGAATGCTTCTCCAAGGAGGAGTCCGCAAAGGTCATAGAGCAGGTCAACAGATTTGCTCACGAGCTTGAAGCAAAAACAGGCAGCAGGATGTTCTTCTGCTCCGACGAATTCTATCTCAAGGCAGAGCTTCCTCTGCCCGAGGAAAGCTATTACGAGGGATACCCGCAAATAGAGAACGGCGTTGGAATGATAACCTCTCTCGTTACGGAATTCCGCGGCGAGCTTGAATATCTCGATGAATATCTTGCAAGCTACAAGGCGCCGCGACACATTTCGATCGCAACGGGAGTTGCCGCATACGACACGATAAAGCAGATGGCGATCGAGCTTGAGGCTCGCATCGAGGGCTTGCAGGTTGACGTATACAAGATAATCAACTATTTCTTCGGTGAAACGATCACCGTCTCGGGTCTGCTCACGGGCAAGGATATTGCCGAACAGCTTGAGGGCAAGGAGCTTGGAGAGCTCCTGCTCTTCCCCGAAAACGCTCTGCGCGCGGGAGAGGATATTTTCCTTGACGATATGACGCCCGACGAGCTTTCTCGGCGCCTTAAGGTTGCTATCGCGCCGTCACACAACAGCGGAGAAGGATTTATATGCGACGTGCTTGGAGTCGAGCACGATATTGGATAACGGGTAAACCATTCACACCAAAGATAAAAAACACAGCCCACCTCCTTGTTATCGGTAGTTTTTCGATCAAAACCTTTTTGCAAAAAGGTTTTGCGGGGTGCAGGGGCAGAGCCCTGCAGAATAGGAGATTAAGATGTCAAAACCCATAATTGCAATAGTAGGAAGGCCCAACGTGGGCAAAAGCACGCTTTTCAACAAGCTGATTGGCGAGCGTCGCTCTATCGTTGAGGATGTGCCCGGTGTTACTCGTGACCGAATCTACGGCGAGACCGAGTGGACGGGCAGACAATTTATAGTCATAGATACGGGAGGAATCGAGCCCAAGAGCGACGATATTATCCTCTCACAGATGAAGTTTCAGGCGCAGGTCGCTATCGAGGATGCTGACGTTATCGTTTTCATGTGCGACGTCCGCACCGGTCTTACAGCAAACGACCGCGACATAGCGATAATGCTCAAAAAGAGTGGAAAGCCGATAGTCCCATGCATCAATAAGTGCGACAGCGTCGGCTCTCTCCCCTACGAATTTTACGAATTTTACGAGCTTGGATTTGACTGCGAGCCGATCGCGGTCTCGTCTGTTCACGGTTCGGGCACGGGTGATCTGCTCGATGCCTGCGTAAATGCGCTCGGCGAGTGGGACTACACGGAAGAAGATGACGACTCGATCAAGGTCGCAGTTATTGGCAAGCCCAATGCGGGCAAATCGTCGATAATCAACAGAATGCTCGGTCAGACGCGTCTTATCGTTTCGGACATCGCGGGCACGACCAGAGATGCGGTCGACTCGCCGCTTGAAAACGAGTTTGGCAAATATACGCTCATTGACACCGCGGGTATTCGCCGTCAGTCGAAGATCAACGACAATATTGAAAAATACAGTGTTCTCCGCGCACACATGGCAGTCGAGCGTGCCGACGTTTGTCTTATTATGATCGATGCGTCGGTCGGAATTACCGAACAGGACGAAAAGATCGCGGGAATTGCGCACGACTCGGGCAAGGCATCGATAATCGTCGTGAACAAGTGGGATTCGATTGAAAAGGACAACTCCACCGTTAACGACTTCACGCGGAAGATCAGAGAGCATCTCTCGTATATGCCCTATGCGCCGATCCTTTTCGTTTCGGCAAAGACCGGTCAGAGAATCGACAATGTCTTCGAACACATCAACTACGTTCGAGATCAAGCAACTCTCCGCGTATCCACGGGTATGCTGAATGACGTACTCGGCGAGGCAACTATGAGAGTTCAGCCTCCTACGGACAAGGGTAAGAGACTGAAGATCTACTATATGACGCAGATTAGTGTCGCTCCCCCCACGTTCGTTATCTTCTGCAACAACGCCGAGCTTTTCCACTTCTCTTATCAGCGCTATATCGAAAACTGCTTGCGCGAGACGTTTGGATTCTCGGGCACCCCGATAAAGCTGATCATTCGTGAGCGCGGTGGAGACAACGATAAATAACGAGGTATACATTGAACAACGATCAAAACAATCAAAACACGCCAAACATTGAGGAGGTCAGCGAGAAGATAATTCGCTTCGGAGCGATCCTCGTAGCCGCGGCAATAATCCTCTTTTGCTTTGCATACACGAAGATCGAATCGCCGCTGTTACAGGCGCTTGCATTTGGATTTTCGGGCTTGCTCGGCTGTGTTGGCATTTTCATTATTGTAGTAATGGTCGCAGGCATGAGAGCTGAAAAGCATAAAACAAATTTCTTCCTTTACGATAGAAGAAAAAAGAAAAACATCGAGCCTTGCGATCTTACCGTAACCGAGATCCGCAAAAGACTTTCGGATTTTATGTCTACCTTCAAGCATCGCGGAAAGCTTTATATCGGCGATCTTTTCGACGAAAGCCGACATATTCCCGAGCATTTCAAGCCCCTGTTCTGCTACGAGGTGCTTTGTCAGATTGCGGAAGGCAGTAACGCTCAAGCCGAAACGTTCTTATCGTTTGGGTTTGAGTGCGCAGAGGTATTCTCCAAATATCTTTCGCAAAACTCCGATTACGAGCTTGCCTCAAGGATCAAGTCATATATAGCCGAATATTCGGACGGAGATCATAAAACGGAAAGCTTTTGCAGCTATATCGCAGAGCAAAAGCAATATATTGAAGAAAAAATGCTGAATTATACGGTAACTAACATCGAAAAATTCGGCTGAACCAACATTTACCGAAAGGAGTGGTCAAATGTTTATAGATAACATCAAGATATTCGTTAAAGCAGGAAACGGCGGCAACGGTGCTATCGCTTTTCACAGAGAAAAGTACGTTTCTGCGGGCGGTCCCGACGGCGGCGACGGAGGAAACGGCGGAAGTATAATTTTCCGCGTAGATCCAGGCTCCAACACCCTGCTTGCATTCAGATACAAGAGAAAATTCGTCGCGGCTAACGGAGGCGACGGCTCGGGATCGAAGTTTCACGGCGCCAACGGCGAGAACATCTACATTCTCGTTCCTCCCGGAACTCTTATCAAGGATCCCGAGACCAATAAAATAATTCACGATATGTCCGAGGACGACGGTGCAGATTTTCTGTGCTGCAAAGGCGGTCGCGGCGGCTGGGGAAACAAGCATTTTGCAACCCCTACCCGTCAAACTCCCCGCTTTGCAAAGAACGGAACGAAGGGCGAGGAGCGCGAGGTCTTGCTCGAGCTCAAGATGCTCGCCGACGTCGGTCTTATAGGCATGCCCAGCGTAGGCAAATCGTCTATCCTTTCCGTAATTTCCTCGGCAAAGCCCAAGATCGCCGACTACCATTTTACCACTCTCTCGCCCAATCTTGGAGTAGTTTCAACGGGTGGAGAAAGCGGATTCGTTGCCGCAGATATTCCCGGTCTTATCGAGGGTGCGGCTGACGGCGCGGGACTGGGTCACGCATTCCTTCGTCACGTTGACCGCTGCAGACTTTTACTCCACGTAGTCGACATCTCGGCATTTGAGGGCAGAGATCCCATTGACGACATCATTACAATAAATCGCGAGCTTGAGCGTTACAGCCCGGAGCTTGCAAAGCGTCCGCAGATCATCATCGCTAACAAAATCGATTCACTCGACCGAGAGATAGTTGACATTGATGCATTTGAAAAGTTCGTCGCTGACAACGGCTGGGAAATGATGTACATTTCCGCATACACGGGCGAAAATCTCGACGAAATGATCGCTATGGTCGCAAACCGACTCCGTGATCTTCCTCCTATGACCGTCTACGAGCGCGAATACGACGAGATGGATCAATATCAAAGCGGCGGCAAGCAGACTGTGATCACATTCACCGATGGCAAGTATATTGTCGAGGGTGAATGGCTCTACAATCTTATGGGTCAGATCAACTTTGACAACTACGAGTCGCTCAACTTCTTCCAGCGCGTTCTGCAAAAGAGTGGCGTTTTCGAAGCGCTTGAGGCCAAGGGCTGTCACGACGGAGACACCGTTTCGATCTACGATTTCGAATTTGATTACGTTAAATAATTAAGCACAGGAGGCACATATGAATATCTGGCACGATATCGACCCCAAAATGATCACACCTACGGACTTTTCCGCGGTTATTGAGATCTCCAAGGACAGCAGCTGCAAATACGAGCTTGACAAGGCCACAGGTATGCTTCGCCTCGACCGTGTGCTCTACACAGCCACGCACTATCCCGCCAATTACGGATTTATTCCGAGGACCTACGCTGATGACGGCGACCCGCTTGACGTTCTCGTCCTCTGCTCCGAGCAAATAGTTCCTATGACGCTCGTTCAGGTATATCCTATCGGCGCTATGCGAATGATAGACGGCGGCAAGCTCGACGATAAGATCATCGCCGTTCCATTTTCCGATCCCACGTATCGAGGAATCAAATCAATAGATGAGCTTCCCCCGCACATTTTTGATGAAATCATGCACTTTTTCACCGTCTATAAGCAGCTTGAAAGCAAACAGACTGCGGTCAAAACGCTTTTCGACTACGCCGAGGCGGTCGATATCATTCGCGACGCGATAGAAGCGTATGATAAGCTCATGAAAAATTCTTCGGAAAAGGAATAAAAAACTTTCGCCAGGTTCATAATCCCTATAACCGATATTGAGGGAGGGATTATATGAAAGGGCTTAAAATTATTCTCGCGGTGTCTGCTCTGCTTCTGGCAGGTGTCGGAGCAGCGGGCGCGCTGATGAACACCAAAAAGGCAAGAATGAGGCGTCTTGCAAAAAAGACCGGCAGAGCTATGTATGCCGTCGGTACTGTCTTGCGTACGCTTTCCTGCCAAGGCGAGCTTGAGTAAACTAAAAACTGCGGTTGCGAATACGCAACCGCAGTTTTACTTATTTATAAAACGCGTGGTTCCCCACTGTAAAGGCGTAGGGTCTGGTTCTCGATATCCATGAGTTAGGTGCCTTTTGGGGATTTACAAAGTACAAAACTTCGCTTGACAGCGAATATCCTTCAAGGCAGATCTTTGCGGCAATTATTGAGTCAACTGTGGGAGTTTGATATATAGTTCCATTTGATACGGGCGCAAACTGTATACCGTATCTTTTATCAAATATGACTCCGTATATCGTATTCGGAAATGCCGACGACTGAACGCGGTTCAAAATTACGTTTCCAACCGCAATCTTTCCCTGCATAGGCTCTCCCTTGGCTTCAGCCGAGATTATTCGTGCAAGCCAGTAGACCTGATCGGCATTGTATACCTGAGATCCGCTTTTGAGTCTTCTCGTATCTCCCGAGCTGACGTAAAATCCGTTTATCGAGTCTCTCCACTCGACTTTTGAGTTCAACGCCTTTGTCATAGGCAATATGGGAACGTATATCTCCCCACCGAACTGAATAACCTCTCTGCCCGTGTAAAAATATCTGTCGTTAGCCATAATATAAAGGTCTCCCGCGTGGGCGGTTATTTCAAGATTTTCGCCTGAAATTCTTGAGGTTGCCGTAGTTGAATTGTGCGAATATGTAAACGCTCCAAGCCAATTTGCAAAAGCAAACATCGGAACGTAGGTTATACCTCCAAGATTAAATACTCTGCCGCCAAGCACGCTCCGTCCGTTCACGTTCAGATTGATATTGCGCGCACCCGAAGGTATCGCTCGCGCGGATCTCTCGCTTACTACGACCGTTTCGTTCGTTTCCGCGGCAGTCGCTCCCGCGCTGAAGACGGGCAATGCCGTCAAAGCCAACCCTACCGCCAAGCATATTGCCATAATTCTTTTTTTCATCGTCATAAAAATCTCCTTTCGCTTCGTTGTGGCACAACTAATTGTAACACAAGTGAAACTGTGGTTCAAGGCACAATATTTTCCCAAAAATGAAGGATTTGGAGAAAATCGTCTTTGACCGTCCTTTTTTTACAATATTATCTTTTGTTTACACAAATTGCTATGCTCATAAGCGTTATAATTGACGTCAAAACGGCAGATAATATGTGCGGAGTGGCGAATACACCTATAAAAACGTTTTTCAGCCACGGATCTTGATCCATATTGGCTTTTTGTCGCCACTTGAAACCGATAAAATCTCTTTATACAAGTCAAACATGGGACGGTAAGAAATGCTCAAGCGAATATTAAAAGTCAAGCAGATCGCAAATTTCGCGCGCTGGCGCAGATGCCGCGTTCACCCTCTCGCCCTGGCTTGACGATATTTATAAGGAACGGAAACCGCAAAATTTCCGTTCCGTTTTTGTTTGAAATTATTTTTTATTTTGGTTGACAAATCTGCTTAAGTTTGATATAATATATTAGCGAGCGATTTGGCCGCCTGCGGAAATTGACCTAAAAATCGAATATTTATCACACATCGAGGTGTGTGCGCATTGCTTTCTCCGAAAGCGGTAGCGCGCTAGCTTTGGGAGCAGGACACCGTCTACGCTCCCCGAAAAAGCAAAAATCGCCGAAAGCCCTTGTAAACACTGACTTTTTCGGCACTCTGCTCTCTCGCAAAATCCTCTATAAAAGTGGTTTGACCACAGATTTGACCACTT
>CAZQLJ010000077.1:0-8030 GCA_964594085.1 uncultured Clostridium sp. | reverse complement strand
CATTGGTCACGATTATAGCTCGGGCTACGTCAAGCAGCTTTTCACCACTCACGCAAAGAAGCAGGACTATATGATCTCAAAGACTCTCGCCTGCGCGTTCGCCATGGCTTGTATGTGCATCACCTATTTCATAGGCGGCACGGTAGCGGGATTGCTCGTGGGCTACGAGACCGACGTTAACGTCGGCTCGCTACTCATCGCCATTTTTGGCAAGATCATAATGTCGCTCGGCTGGGCAAGCCTTTACACCTTCCTCAACGTCATTTTCAGAAGATATTTCGGTGTTTCGATCGCCTCGTCCTTCTTTTTCGGAACAGGTATTCTGATCATCGGTGTGGCGGCGGTAGTTGAGAGTCTGTCGCTCCCGACGTCCTTCTTAAATGTCTTCCTTTACGGCGCATCGGTCAATGCCAATCTTTCAAGTAATATCGGCGCGTTGATGATCTGTGTCGTAGTGTCTGTCGCTTGGACGGTTATCTATAATCTCGTCGGCACGCTCGTCCTTAACAAGAGCGATGTTTATTGATCGGAGGTCAAAACAATGAACGCAATAGAGATAAAAAATCTTTCAAAAAACTTCGGCCCGAAGCAAGCCGTGTGCGGTCTTGATATGACGGTTCCCATGGGCGCGATCTACGGCTTTATCGGAGAGAATGGCTCAGGCAAATCGACCACCGAGAAGATGATATGCGGACTTATCCCCGTCAGCAGCGGATCGATCAAGCTCTACGGCAAGGACTACACCGACGGCGACGTGAGAGCCAAGATCGGTGTGCTCATCGAGTCACCCGGTTGCTTCCCGAATCTCACCGTTTGGGATAATATGATGCTTCAAGCGGCGAATCTGAGCATTCCCAATGCGGAAAAAGAGGTCATCAAGGTTCTCAAAACCGTGAGAATGGAGGGCGCGGCGTCCAATAAATTCAAAAACTGCTCGCTCGGTATGAAGCAGAGAGTCGGAATTGCTATGGCTCTGCTTGGAGAGCCCACTCTGCTTGTACTCGACGAGCCACTCAACGGACTTGACGCCGACGGTATGAGAATTATGCGCGAGGTCTTTCTTGAAGTAGTCAAGGACGGCAAGCGCTCGATCGTCGTGTCCTCGCACCTGCTGGGCGAGCTTCAGAAGGTCGCGACTCACTACGGAATTATTCGCCACGGCAAAATGATCGTCGAGATGACCGCCGAGGAGCTCGACGCAAGCTGCCGCACCTACGTGGCGCTTCAATGCGGTGATATGAACAGAACGAAAATGCTCCTCGGATGTAAATATTCGCGCGTTGAGGAGGACGAGGCGGGATATCTGCGCGTCTACGATGCTGTGACCCCCGAGGAGATCGTGTCCTACCTCTACGAAAATAATATTACTGTCACCGAGCTTAAGACCGACAAGATCGGACTTGAGGAATACTATATAGATCTGATGATGGGAGGCAAGAAATGATGGAAAACAACGTAAAATTCGAGTCTGTCGGATTCGGCAAGCGTATAAAAAGTATGCTGAAGGTCGATTTCAGAAGAATGTTCAAGTCACGGCTTTTCTACATTATGATAGCCTGCGCGCTTCTTGTTCCGATCGTTATGACCGTAATGCTGACGATGATGGACGGGCAGGAAAGTGTCAATCAGCAGACGGGCGAGGTCACGATAATGGAGGGACCCGAAAGCGTCTGGCAATCTATAGGCACGCTGCCTTCTCTTGAAGAAGAAAGTACGGATGCGGCGGCAATGGGCGATATGGACGTTATGGCTATGTGTAACATCAATATGGCGTTTATGGGTGTCTGTGTGTTCGTATGCCTCTTTATCTGTGACGATTTTCGAAGCGGATATGCAAAAAATCTCTTTACAGTCAGAGCAAAGAAGGCTGATTACGTTATTTCCAAGACGCTTGCAGGCTTCGTTTGCGGCGCTATTATGCTGATCGCATACTTTATCGGTTCATTACTTGGTGGAGCAGTTTCAAAGCTGTCTTTTGACCTCTCGGCTTACGGCTTGACGGTTGGAAACATCGTGATGTGTATGGTTGCAAAGATCTTTTTGATGCTCGTGTTCGTGTCGATCTTCACGCTGATCAGCGTAGCGGCAAAGCAGAAGGCTTGGCTCTCGATCTGCGGCTCGCTCGGCGGCGGTATGCTTCTTTTCATGATGGTTGGTATGATCACGCCTCTCGGCTCGACCGCGATAAACGTCCTGCTTTGTCTTGTCGGCGGCGCATTGTTCGCGCTCGGACTCGGCGCTTTGAGTAATTTGGTGCTCAAAAAGACGAGTTTAGTGTAAAAAAGACAAAAATGCAAACAAAATCTTAACATTTGTATGCTACAATATAGCCGAGGGGAGTCGAATTGGTGACTCTCTTCGGCTATAACGTTGAAAGTCGGAGAAAAATTATATTCAAAATACTTGTAGTTGAAGACGACAGAGACCTCAATCGCTCGGTCTGCTCATTTTTGAATAACAACGGCTACGAGGCGGTCGGCAGCCTGTGTGCCGAGGACGCCTACGACGAGATGTATAAGACCAGCTTTGACCTTATAATTTCAGATATTATGATGCCGAATATAGACGGATTTGAATTTGCCAAGACCGTTCGTTCGCTCAACAACGACATCCCGATACTTTTTGTCACCGCGCGTGACGACTTTGCGTCCAAGCAAAGAGGATTCAGGGTCGGCGCGGACGATTATATGGTCAAGCCGATCGACCTTGACGAGATGTTTTTGCGCATCGGCGCGCTTTTGCGCCGCGCGAAGATCGCGTCGAGCCGCCGTCTTGAGATCGGTAGCTTCGTGATGGATGCCGACGAGAGAACTGCAAGCCTCGGCGACGAGGAGATCGCACTGACCACAAGAGAATTTGACATTCTCTATAAGCTTTTGTCATACCCTAAAAAGACCTTTACCCGCACACAGCTTATGGACGAATTCTGGGACGTGGACACCCAATCGGGCACCCGTACGGTAGACGTCTATATGACCAAGCTCCGCGCGAAGCTCGCGGATTGCGAGTCCTTTGAGATCGTAACGGTGCACGGACTCGGATACAAGGCGGTGCTCAAATGAGCAAGAGGACAAACGCGAAGAAGGTCGTCGCACGGATACTGCGTGCGCTGTACCGTTATTTTACTTATTTTTTGCTCGTTGCATTCGTGATAAGCTGCTGTATAATGCTTTTCGTTACTATGCTGTCGAACGAGCTTGGTGTGGAGATGACGAGAGAAAATATCTCGTTCGCGGCTAAGGTTACCTTTCTGAACGTTGTGTTTATCAGTTTTCTGATCACGGTCATTGACGGGCTGCGGCGCAAGCTTATGTTCGAGCGCCCACTCAGTCAGATAGCAAGGGCGGCAGAAAAGATGATGCTCGGCGACTTCAGCGTGCGCATACCGAGGGTGTCGGGCTTTGCGACCGACGAGAGATTCAACGAAATGATAAACAGCATAAACAAAATGGCAGAGGAGCTTGAGGGGGTCGAGACCTTGCGCTCTGACTTCATCGCAAACGTTTCGCACGAAATGAAAACTCCGCTTGCCGTAATGCAGAATTACGGAAGACTGCTTCAAGAGAGCGATCTGACCGACGAAAAAAGGCTCGAGTATGCCGCGGCGGTCAGTGATTCCTGTCGCCGTCTGTCTGATATGATGACGAATATATTGAAGCTCAATAGACTTGAAAATCAACAGATATATCCGAAAAACGAGAGATTTGACCTCTCGGAGCAGCTCTGCGAGAGCTTATTGCAGTACGAGAGCGTTTGGGAGAGCCGAAATATCGACGTTGAGACCGATATCGAGGACGGCGTGACCGTCTCGGGCGACGCCGAGCTTCTCCTGCTCGTCTGGAACAATCTTTTCTCCAATGCCTTCAAATTTACCGACGACGGTGGCAGAGTCTCGGTGATTCTGCGCACCGACGAGGAATATGCGACGGTCTCTGTTCGCGACACGGGCTGCGGAATGAGTGCTGAGGTCGGAGCTCACGTCTTTGAGAAGTTCTATCAGGGAGACAGCTCGCGTGCGACTCAGGGCAACGGACTCGGACTTGCACTTGTCAAGCGCGTCGTCGATATAGTCGGCGGTGAGATCAGCGTTGATAGCGCGGTCGGCGAGGGAAGTATGTTTACCGTCAAAATAAGGAGATTTGCAAATGGAATTCTGGAAAAAGCTCGGTAAGAGCTTGCTTTTTCCGCACATCGCGATAATGATAATTCTCGTTCCCATAGCAACCGTATTTCTCGTTTATTCGATGGTGTTTTTGGGAACCGAATCGCCGCTTGCCATAGTGTCGTACGTACTGGCGGCGTATACCTTGACGGTGTGGTGCTTCAAGGTGCCGTATCTGATCAAGTTTTTCAAGAATTTTAAGGATGAAAACAAATACGCTCGCCGCTGGCTCGAGGACGAGCGACTCCGTGTGAACGTGTCGCTTTTCGGCTCGCTTATATGGAACGTCGCGTATGCGGCGCTTCAGCTCTGGCTTGGCTTTTTGCACAAGACCTTCTGGTTCTATTCCTTCGCGGTCTACTATATCTTCCTTGCCGTTATGAGATTTTTTCTGGTGCGTCACACCGCGACTAATAAGCCGGGCGAGAGGATGCGCGAGGAGCTGATCAAATACCGCGCTTGCGGTTGGATATTCCTTGTGATGAACCTTGCGCTCTCGCTGATAGTCTTCTTTATGGTCTATTGGAACAGAACCTTTGAGCACGATATGATCACTGCGATCGCCATGGCGGCGTACACCTTTACGGCGTTTGCGGTCGCGATCGTAAATATAGTAAAATACCGCAAATATATGAGTCCGATCTATTCTGCCTCCAAGGCGATCAGCTTTGCCGCCGCTTGTGTATCTATGCTGACCTTGACCTCAACGATGCTGACAACCTTCAGCGACGGTACGATGGATGCCTTTTCCGAGAAGCTTATGCTTGGCGGAGTCGGCTTTGCGGTGTCGGGCGTGGTAGTTGCGATGGCGATATATATGATCGTGCAGAGCACGAAAAAATTAAAAATACTTGCAGAGGATAACAATGGAAAACAACGAAAACAATAAATTTCAGTACACCTACTCGGTAAAGGAGCAGGAGGAGCTTCGAAGGATCAGAGAAAAATACACGGAAAAGCATGAGACCAAGCTCGAAAGACTGCGCCGACTCGACAAAAGTGCCTCGAACAAGGCGCAGGTTGCCGCTATAACGATCGGTGTGATAGGTGCGCTTATCCTCGGCTTTGGAATGAGTCTGGCTATGACCGAGCTTGGCGCTATGCTCGGACTCGCAGAGAATATCGCGATGGTGGTCGGTATAGCGGTCGGTTTTGTCGGCGGCGCGCTGGTCGCACTTGCACATCCGATCTATATGCGCGTTCTTAAGGTCGAAAGACAAAAGATCGCGCCCGAGATCCTACGTCTGACCGATGAACTGATGAAATAATGAAAAACGGGGCTTTCCGATGTGGAAAGCCCCGTTTGTGATTTATTTGTTGTTCAATACCTTTTCAAAATTGACTCCGTACCAGATCGGCTTCTCGTCGTTGATCGTAGCATCGATGCTGTCGCAAACGAAGTCTGCGGCAAGAGCACTCGATTCAAAAAGCGATCTTCCGTTCATCAGATTTGAGAAGCAGACCGAAGCGAAAATGTCACCCGTGCCGTGAAAGCTCTGCGGCTTCTTTTCGTTGTGATCGAAGAAGAACTCGCCACTCTCCGAGTCGTAGCCGTAGCAGCCGAGCTGATCGGACGTAAAGCCAATGCCCGTCAGCACCGCCTTTTTGCAACCGAGCTTTGTCAGAGAGACAAGGATATCCTTTACGTAGTCCTCGCTGTAACCGCTTGCCACGTAAGGAATTCCGAGCATATAACAAGCCTCGGTGAGATTAGGGACGATAATATCCGCCGCAGCGCAGAGTCGCGCCATCTCCTTGGCAAAAACCTCGTCAAATCCCTTGTAGAGCACACCGTTGTCGCCCATCGCGGGATCGACGAATTTCAATTTGCCCTCGCCGAAGTCGCGGAAAATATCAAGCACGAGATCGATCTGTTGCTTTGAGCCGAGATAACCCGTGTAAATGCCGTCAAATTCGATGCCCTCGTCGCGCCAGACCTGACAGATCGGAGAAATATCCTCGGTCAGATCGCGGAATGTGAATTTATTGAACGCAGTATGCGTTGAGAGAACTGCGGTGGGCAGGATCGCCGCCTCGATGCTATAAGCCGAGATTATCGGGAGCGCAACGGTCAGCGAGCACTTGCCGACGCAGGATATATCTTGTACAGTTAAAATCCTTTTCATTAATAATACCTCGTATATGAATATAAAACGATTATACTCCCGCGGCGGCGAAAAGTCAATAACTAAAACGAAATTTTGTCTATTGCGACAAAAAACTATTTACAAACGCGGCAAAATGTGGTACAATAAATAGTAAGAAAAATGCACGGAGGATCCCACATGAGATGCCCATATTGTAACTGCGCCGAAAGTAAGGTGCTTGACTCCAGACCCGTGTCGGAGGGAAACAGTATAAGAAGAAGACGCGAATGCCTCGAATGTCAGAAGCGATTTACCACCTTTGAGGTGCTTGAGTCGGTGCAGATATTCGTCACCAAGAAAAACGGCGAGACCGAGCTGTTTGATCGCACCAAGCTGCTCGCAGGCATACTCAAGGCAACGCAGAAGCGACCTGTCGATGCTGACGAGATCGTCACCGAGATCGAAAACGAGCTTCTCAATTCGTTGACCAAGGAGGTCACGACCGCCGAGATCGGCGAGATGGTAATGGAGAAGCTGAAAAAGAGAGATCAGGTAGCGTACGTGCGTTTTGCCTCGGTTTACCGCGAGTTTAACGATGCGGAGCACTTCCTTCACGAGCTTATGGACCTTATAAATGGTAAGAAGGGCGATAAAAAAGGCGAATGATAAAACAAATTGTCGAAAAATAAACAATTTGTTGTATTGTTGACAAAATCCCATATATAGAAAAAATTACGGCTTGAGATATCACTCTCAAAGCCGTATTTTTCTTTTTTGTGAGTAAATACTAATCTCAAAATATCGGCGCTCGAACAAACTCAAAAAAGACCTTGCGCCGCACAAAAATCGCTTTGCGTTTTGGTGGCTCAAAGCGACTTGAAAAGGTGGTTATATATTATGGAAGATAAACGACAACTCGGAGCCGATTATAAAGAAAATATCCGTTTGCTCGATGAGATTTTGAATACCTCTGAAAACTTTGACCTTATAAAGAAGACCTTGACTGTCGGCAAGGACGAGCTGACGCTTTATTACATCGACGGATTCGTCAAGGATGCAGTGATGTCGAAATATATGATATATCTGCTATCGCTTAAGGGACTGGGAGACGCCGCCGACGGCACCGAAAGCGAAAAGGGAATGTCGGAAAAACGTAGAGCTGAGAAATTTCTGAACGCGCACGTTCCGTACGTCGAGGCGGAGCCTTCCGACAACCTTTCGGATATGATCAAATTCGTCGCGTCAGGCGCGACCTTGATGCTCGGCTCGACATTCGGAAATAATGCGATAATAATCGACGCAAGGACTTATCCTGCAAGGGAAACCGCAGAGCCCGAGGGGGATAAGGTCATGCGCGGAGCGAGAGACGGATTTGTCGAAACGCTCATCTTTAATACCGCGCTGATAAGACGAAGAATTCGCAATCCCGAGCTGATAATGAGCTATCTTTCGGTCGGCAGCTCGTCAAAGACCGATATCGTGATCTGCTATATGAAGGACCGCGCTGACCTCAAGTACGTCGAGGATCTTAAAAAGAAGCTTGGCGCAATAAAAACCGAGTCGCTGACCCTCGGTTGCGAGTCGCTCGCCGAGGCACTGATCAAAAAGAAATGGTACAATCCCTTTCCCAAGATCAGATACACCGAGCGACCCGACTCCGCGGCGGCACAGCTGCTTGAGGGTAGCGTGCTCATTCTTTGCGATAATTCGCCGCAGGCGATGGTCATGCCGACGAGCATTTTTGACTTTATGCAGGAGACCAACGATTTCTATTTTCCGCC
>CAZQLJ010000076.1:0-8036 GCA_964594085.1 uncultured Clostridium sp. | reverse complement strand
TCATATTCGACGAGCCCACCGTTGGCCTTGACCCCAAGCAGATAATCGAGATCAGAAGCCTGATCCGTTCGCTCGGAAAGGATCACACTGTTCTGCTGTCTACCCATATTCTGCAAGAGGTTCAAGCGGTCTGTGATCGTATAATCATTATTAACAAGGGAAGGATAGTCGCGGATGAGAAGACCGAGAACATCACCAGAGTAGTTGAAGGAAACAGAAGATTCAACGTCAAGATATGCGGCCCTCAAAGAGAGGTCCTCGACACGATCAAGAGCCTTCCCGGAGTTTCGTACGCCGAGCTTCTCGCGCAGAAGGACGGAGATGCTTGCACGTATATGGTCGAGAGCGAATTCGGAGTTGACGTTCGCAAAAAGCTTTTCTACACGGTTGCCGAGCGCGGCTGGGCAATGATCGGGCTTGAATCCTTGGGAATGAGCCTTGAGGACATCTTTATAACCGTAGTAAATAAGACCGAGGAGGACAAGCCTGCCTCCGAGTCAGGAAAGCGCAACAAGTCAAGTTCGGCAAAACGAACCAGACGCACAAGAAACACTCTCGAAAACGACCTTGCAGATACTCTCGTAAAGGACGCCGAGCAGAAAAGAGCAGAGGCGGCAGAGGAAGTATCCGACGAGGATCTGTAAAAATCAACTGAAAGGGCAAAAATCATGCTTGCTATTTATAAAAAAGAATTGCGCTCTTATTTCACAAATCCGCTAGGATTTGTTTTCGTGGGAATTTTTCTCGCGGTCTCCGCGCTTCTTTTCTCATACACGACTTTTCTTTCAAAAACCTACGACACGTCGTCGTATTTTCTTCTGATGATATTCGTTTTGGTGCTTTTGCTTCCTTTGCTCACTATGCGACTTTTCGCGGAAGAGAAGAAGCTGCGTACCGAGCAGTTGCTTCTGACCGCGCCCATTTCCCTAACAGGAATGGTGCTTGGCAAGTTTTTCGCGGCATTTACAATGTTTTTCGGTTGTATGCTGGTTTCCTGCATAAATTTCATCCCTTTGTACGTGATAGCGGCGGCTGAAAGGGGCAATTTGTCGTATTCTACAACGTACGTGGGCCCCGTGACCGCGCAGATCGTTGGCAGTATGATCGCGATCGTACTTATCGGCGCGGTGTTTATCGCTCTTGGAACGCTTGTGTCCACGCTTACCGAAAATCAGCTTGCAGCAGCGATAATTACAATGGCAGCAATATTCGGACTGATATTCACAAGCCTTATTTCCTCGTTCGTTCCTGTAGTATGGATCAGAACCGCGCTCAACTGGATCTCTGTGCTCGGCAGATTCACGAATTTATCAAATGGAGTGTTTGATATTGCGGCAGTCGTTTATTACTTGTCGCTTACGTTCGTATTCCTTTTCCTTACCGTTCGCGTTTACGAAAAACGCCGTTGGAATTGATGCTTATCGTTTGTTTGAGGTAACTTAGATGAAAAAATTTATCAAAAGCCGAAAGCTGCGATACGGAAGCGTTGCAACGATAGTGACCTTGCTCGCATTGGCCGTGGTGGTCATAATAAACGTAATTGCGGCAACCCTGGCGGCTCGCTATGAGTGGATGTATAAGAATATGAATCTTTCTTTCGTCTACAACATCAGCGAAACTTGCGAGGACTATGTTGCAGAGTACGTTATTCCCGCGGTGGACGAAACGAACAAGCAGCTTGAGGCAAACGGGCAGAAACCCGAGAAAATAACGGTCATTTTCTGCGATGAAGAAGAAAACGTCGTTGCAGAGACCACACAGAAATACGTTCTCGAATCGGTTCGCGAGCTTTCGGAAATGTTCGAAGGATATATAGAGATCGAATTTCTGAACATTTGGGAAAATCCGTCAGAGGCCCGCGCATACGGAGTCACGGCGACAACAGACGTGGTGTGTACCTTCAATGACAACTATAAAGCTATAAGTCTTACTGATTTTTACGTTCTTGATTCGTACAACTCTACGGAAATATCCGCTTACAACGGAGAAAAGGTGCTTGCATCAAGCCTTATGCTTGTCACCCAGGAAGATACCCCTGTTTGCTATTTCACCGCAAATCACGGTGAGGCTATGGATGATTACGAGCTTTTGAGAACTGTGATAGAGGCAGGATATGCGATCAGCTATCTCGACCTCTCAACCGAGGATATCCCCGAGGATTGCGATCTTCTCATAACCTTTGATCCCAAACAGGATCTTATAGTTTCGGACAGCGTCTCGGCAGTATCCGAGGTCGACAAGCTGAACGAATACATGAACGCGGGCGGAAAATATATGATCTTCTTGTCTGCGGACACGTTCGTGTCGGGCGGCAGAGCTAACCTTGAAGCTTTTATGGCGGATTGGGGCATCACCTATAAGCACGAAACGGGAACGGACGGGATCGAGGATTGCTATATGATCAAGGATCCGAGTCATTCCTTGTCGGTTGACGGTTATACCGTTCTTGCCGAGAAGGCAAGCAAGGGAATCGGCGCGGAAATATTGTCCGAAATCAGCGCGTCGAGTGCTTTTGGCAATACGACTTGTATCGACTTTGCAGACGGATTCGAGTCCGACGGCAAGGGTAACTATACTAAAACCGTTGAAAATAAAAAGAGAACCGTAAGCGCTCTGATGACCTCACACTCCTCCGCGGAGGCTTGGACAGGAGGCAGAGCAGTAGCGAGAGCGTCCGAGGATCCCTTCGTATTGATGGCGATCGCTACGCAGGATTGCGAAAACGGGGAGCAGGCTTGTCTTGTCGCTTCGGCATCTACCGAGTTTGCCAAGCAAAACGCGCTGAAATCCTCCGCGCTTTCGAACAATTCGGCTCTGACCTACGTTTTCAGATATATGGGCATGGATAAAGCTCCCGTAAACATGACGGTCAAATCATTTGGGAATACCGATATTGAAAGCCTGCCGACAAGTCAGGCGAACACGCTTACCGTGCTGCTGACAGTCATTCCCGCGGTCGTTTGCGCGGGAGTGGGCATCTTCGTTCTTGTAAGGAGAAGATATTTATGATAATTTGCAAGTCTAACGGAAAGGAGGACGCTATATGATAAACAAGCAAGAAAAGCCCGATAATTCTCAGCTTTCTGCCGAAAGCGATGCAATATATATCCGCAAGAGCCCAAAAAAATTGACCGTGATCACCGCGATCGTGCTTTTGGCTGTTGTCGTTTTCAATATACTGTTCTCCGTGATCGGCGACAGGCAGATGTTTTATATAGACTTAAGCCAGACCCTTTACAAAAGCGGCAAAACAAATATGTACACCTTGTCGGACGATTGCAAGGATATGATCGCTGATCGTGTCATTCCTATGATAGATCAGACCAACAAGGAAAGAGCCGCAAGAGGAGAGGACCCGATAAAGCTCAATATCGTGTTCTGCTCCGACAGAGACGTCCTCGAGGACAACGAGCTTACTAGATACGTTAGCTATACCGCGCGCTCCATCGCGAAAAATTTTCCCGACCACGTCAGCGTGCAGTATATAGACATAGCCACAAATCCGTCGTCGGTTCAGAAATATAAGGTCAATTCGGCGGCAACGCTGTATAACTCCGACGTTATAGTTGAATTCGGCTCGGAATATCTCGTTCAGGGCGTCAATTCCTTCTATTATACCGAATCCACGGCAGACAAGCCTTGGGCATACAACGGCGAGCAGAGATTGACCGCTATGATAATGTCGGTCACGAGAGTCGAATCGCCTATATGCTGTATTACCTCTAACCACGGAGAATCTCTGTTTGACGGAAACGGAAACGTCAAGGAGGAGTATTCAACGTTCATCTCATTGATCAAGAGTGCGGGATATACCGTACAGATCCTTGATCTTGAAAACGAGGAGATCCCCGAAGATTGCAGAATGATAATCACCTTCGATCCCACCGAGGATTACAAGGCATTTGGCGAGCTTGATGAGGGAGAGATTTCCGAGATAGAAAAGCTCGATAAGTATCTTGACCAGTCAAAATCCTTCTTCTTCATCTGCAACCCAAATACACCGAAGCTCCCTAACCTTGAGGAATATCTTGAGGAATGGGGAGTCAGCGTAAACAGAGACGACAACTCTCAGAATTACGTCATCGAGGATCAGATAAATTGCACTAACGGAGGCGTGGGAAGCGTAGTTGTCGGAAACTATGCCACCGCAGGTCTCGGTGCAACTTTGACCGAGGATATGAGAAAGAGTGTTTATCCCGCAAAGGTCATTTTTGGGAACAGCACAGCGATCGCTCCTGCCGACAACTACGTCAGAAGATATGCCGCCGCGACCGAAACCACGGATGAGTACGTTTACTATAGCTATTATAAAAACGGAATAGTCCGTACTATGCTTGACGTTTTCACGACCTATAGCACCGCGTCTGCGTTAACAAACGGAGAGGTATATGAGATTGCTACAGACTCTAACCTGTTCAAGCTTATGACTATATCACAAGAGTCCAAACAGGTTCAGGAGACTAATCTCACAAGCGTCACGAAGTCCTCGTACGTTTTGGCATTGGCTTCCACAGACTTTCTCTCTAACGAAGTGCTTGATTCCAAGTCGTACGGCAATACCGACGTTCTTTTGTCAGCACTGAGGAACACGGGCAACGAAACCGTTGCGACCAATCTTTCTCTCAAGGGTCTCTACGTATACGAGATCAAGGACGAGGTAGCATTAAAGGATTGCAACACGTCCGCTTGGCTGTATTGCCTTGTGCTGATTCCGCCCATTCTTATCTTCTCTCTGGGAGTCGTTATAACAATTCGCAGAAAATACAGATAATAAACGCAAAAATTTTCCAATCAGGAATTAAAAATTATGTCAAAAAACAACCTTAACACAAGCGTCGAAAACTCGACGATCAAAAAGATCAAAAAGCGTTCTGCGCTGAAAAGGCAACGCTTGGCAATAGTCCTTATGGTCGTTGCCGTGGCGCTGCTCGTTCTGACGCTCATCGCCGTGAATTATTTGGTCGATATATATACTTACCCCGATGTAGACGGAACGAAGTATTACATTAAAAAATTCGACGGCGAATATATGCTTTGCAATAAAAGCGGAGAGGTTTTGGACCGAAACAACGAAGGATACTACCAGACCGACGCAGGAACGCAGGTAAAAATAGATGCGGAAACCGGCGACTATTCAGTCTACGCCGTCGTTGACGTGTCGGGAACCGAAGAGGTCGGATACGCGCAATACGTTCTGATGTTCCCGCAGTGGACGTACGATGCCTCCTCCACAAAGGACAAATCAAAGATCATAAGCTCGATCGAGGTCCATAACGAATACGGCACGTACACCTTCAAAAGACCGAATGAAAAAAGCAACGTTTTCGAAATAGTAGGAAATGAGGATGCTCCTTACGACGTCAATAAATTCGCATACCTTTCGTCAGCCTGCGGATATACGCTTTCGACGATGCGACTCGAAGCCCCTCTCACTCTCGAGGACGGCTCGGTAGATCTTTCGGAATACGGCTTGGTTGCTGAAACAAGAGTTGACGAAGAAACGGGTGAGGAGTACGAATATGCTCCCGCTTGGTTCGTTATAACCAATATGAAGGGTATCAGCCACAAGGTCATCATCGGTGACGCTACCGTTGACGGCTCGGGGTACTACGCATTGTACGAGGGAAGAGAAACCATATACGTTCTCACCTCATACGGACTGGAAGATACGGTGCTGCAGAGCATAGAGTCCATGATAACCCCCACCATCGTATATCCTATGGGAATGAATACGCATTTCGACGTTTCAGATTTCATTATATATCAGAACATTGATCACGAAGCGATCCAGCTCGGGCTTGAGGCAATATACGGAACCGACGTAGACAATATGGGCGAGATAGACGTCAAGGAATTCTGGGAAAATTACATCTCGTTGATGCATTCCAATAGCTCTTTGGCCTGCCACTTCTCCTACGTACCTCTCAAAGAGAGAGTGGGAATGTATCAGTATCTGCCATACGTCTCCGAGCTTGAATATGCCGAGGGTTACTATATAAACAGTGATAATATTTCCGATATGCTGTACAATTTCTACGACACGGCATTCACTGAGGTAATAAAGTTGTCGCCCGATAACGACGATCTCGAAAAATACGGTCTTGCCGATCCGACCTACGTCATTTCATTTGGTTACAACACCACCGACGAAAACGGCGACCCTATGATCGTGCAAAACTTCGTCCAGATCAGTGAAAAGACCGACGACGGAATCTATTACGCTTATTCGAACCTTTACGATATGATCGTCGGAATCTCGGAGAGCAGCTTGTATTTTCTTGAGTGGGATGAGATAGAATGGTACAGCCCCAACTATATTCAGCTTGATATAGGCCACGTTTCCGAGATCGTTATCGAATCTCCGAAGCTCAACGTGAATTTCGTAATAGAAGATTCAGCGTCGAAATATATGATCTATTCCGAAAGAACGGGAAATAAGATCAGCGAGGGCGATAACGTCTACAGCATCGTAAAAAATGCAGACGGCAAATACGTGCTTAAATGCAACGGAGAGGATCTTGTAGCGACCTATACGGGCGACTATCTGATAACTCCCCTCGTATATACCGCAGGAGTAGCGGAAGACGAAAAATATCTTTTCGTTGAAACGGGTGATCTTGATATCAACGGAGACGGAGAAAACGACGCGACCGCGTATTATTTCTATAATCTTGCATACGATCCCGACAAGGGATACTATCTGTACGCACAGATCTCGATAGCGGATGCAGAGGGTAACGTGCTCGCATCAGATGCCGTCAAGGGAGAATCGTATCTGCAGACCGATTTCTTCATTACAAAAACCGGCTATTTGTATCTGACCTCCAAAACCTCCCACGTAGGACAGGAGCTGGAGAAAAAATACGCGACCTACAACAGAGGAAGCTGGGGAAGCGGAAATCTTTTTGTAACCTCGGACGGAAAATACGTGCTCATCAATTCGAAAACGGGAGAGTGGAGCATACTTGACGACCTTTCCAGCGGAATTTATTTTGCGGATAGCAAGACAAGTATGTTGGCTCAGAGCGCAGTCGAGATCGAAGCAAAATACGGCAGCCAGGGAAATCTGACCAGATACCCCGAAACCTACTATCCGCTTAGCGAGAAAAAGCTTCAGTACGACGAGGAAGAAAATATGATCCAGGCATACGACAGCAGCAAAAAGGCTTGGGCAAAGGCGACCTATAAGGAGTGCACTATCGGCGTTTGGAACACGGGTGCTTACTATGTGACCGAGGGCGGCAATATTCTTGTCATAAATGAAGAAACGGGAAGCTGGGGTGTTGTCACCTTGGCATCCAACGAGACCTACGTTGCTAAAGTAATTGCTAACGGAAAGTTGCTTGACTATAATATCACAGCAACCAACTCGGCAGGAAGAGAAGTGGTATTTTCCGCTATGAAAAACTTCCAGCAGGTTTACGGTTCTTTGCTCTATGCATCTCTTGAGGGCATGGCAGAGCTGAGCGAGGAGGAGATGGCCGCGTTCCGTGCTCTCGATGATTCCAAGTGCCAGGCCGTGATCACAATCTACGGCAAGGACCTTTACGGAAACGAGAGAAACACCGTATACAGATTCTATCAGTACACCGAAAGGAAGTCTTATATCACAATAGAGTCTATATCTTACGATGAAGAAAGCGGAGAATACGTGTCCGATTCCGAAAAAGCGTACGGAAGCTTTTACGTGCTCAGAAGTTATATCGATAAGATGATTGCCGACGCAGAAAGAGTCTTGAACGGAGAAGAGGTCACTTCTATCTCTAAATATTAATTAAGAACGATGAAAGCAAGGCGGTCGTTGTCGACCGCCTTGCTTTGACTCCCAAAAACATTGTTCTACCGTAAGTTGAAAGAGAAGAAACCCACGCCTTTGTTTCCATTGTGTTAACAAAATAATAATTTTATGAATTTTCAAAATAAGTGTTGACAAGCCAAAGGGATTGTGGTATAATATCTAAGCGTTCGCAAACGAACGGCAAATATGGCGGGATAGCTCAGTTGGCTAGAGCAACCGGTTCATACCCGGTAGGTCA
>CAZQLJ010000075.1:0-8098 GCA_964594085.1 uncultured Clostridium sp. | reverse complement strand
GCTTGTGGCTGATGCGCCGCTTGTGGAAGGGGTTGTCCTCCTCGCTCATCATGCCGCGTAAGATGGCAGCATTCACATAGATGCGCAGGTGAGTGAGGTGCTTGGCAATCGTGTTGGTGTGATACCCACGTGCTGCCATCCATGACTCAAATTTGCTGACGAAGTAGGGCGTGAGCTCTTCAATGGTGACCTCCTCGCTATACTCCTTGAGCAGGTAATAGGTTGTGTATCTGTTGTCTCGCGTGCTGCTGCGGATGCGCCCCTTCTCAATCTCACCGGCCATGAAGGGGAGGAATTGTGGCGAACTGCCATTCGCTATATCCTCTTTCAATAGGCGTAGCGATACGCCACGACCGCTTTTCCACAAAGCTATCTCCCTCCCCTCCATTTCTACGAGGCGTTCGGCAAGCATCCAGTTCAGTTCCTCGGCATGCGGATGGTTGCACACCGCACGCTTCACGGCATCCCACTGCGAGGGCCGTATATAAATATGTGTGGAGAAATACTTGCGTTTGCGCCCCAGATAGGCCTCAATCTGAATCACAGCCTTCCCCTCGCTGTTCAGTTGGTTTTTACGATTGTATACCAATCGATACGTAATCTTTTTCATGTCTCACTTGTGTTTAAAACTTGTCGATTATATGTTGCACAACATATTATTGCGCACGGATAATATCGCATTTTCATTTCAAAAAGAAAGCAAAACGCCCCATTCATTTACAAAAAGACGGGATTTTGGCATCGGAACGTTGCATGAGCGTCACAATCGGTGCAAACATCCTGGCTGACAAAATCAGATAAAACGGGTGCCGATTGCCACCATTTCTTAGTTTTTCACGGCTAAAAAGTAATAAAAACGCCATTTTTCAACTAAAAACAACGGTTTTTAAGATTTATTTGCGGTTTTCTCGAAGATTTACATTACATTTGCAGCTTCAAAGAAAAGAAGTACATATTAATTTTTAATGTTAAACTTTAAGAGAGAGAATTTATGAAAGGAAAATTGATGATGTTATTAGCCTGCCTCTTTATGAGCGCAAGCATGGTAACTGCTCAGACATCCAAAGTAACCGGTCTCGTGATTGGTGCTGAAGATGGAGAGCCAATCGTTGGTGCCACAGTGCAGGTAAAGGGCACACCCACTTTGGGTGCCGTTACTGATCTTGATGGCAAGTTCGTAATCGAAAACCTTCCAAGTAGCGCGAAGACTTTGATAGTTTCATACGTAGGTATGACTACTCAGGAGGTGACCATTCATCCCTACGTAAAGGTGACCATGCAGTCTGACGCTGAGGTGTTGGAAGATGTTATGGTTGTTGCTTATGGAACAGCAAAGAAAGAGTCTTTTACAGGTTCTGCCGCTGTTGTTAGCACAAAGAAACTGGCAACTCGTCCTGTTTCAAATGTTTCTAAGGCCTTGGATAGCCAGGTGGCTGGTATTCAGACTACATCTGGTGGAGGACAGCCTGGTGAGGGCGCATCTATCGTTGTACGTGGTTTTGGTTCAATCTATGCAACCAACACTCCGCTGTATGTCGTAGACGGTATCCCTTACGATGGCCAGATTGCAGCTATTAACCCCAACGACATTGAGTCTATGACCGTATTGAAGGATGCTTCTGCTGGTGCTCTGTATGGTGCTCGTGGTGCTAATGGCGTTGTGATGATTACCACAAAGAAGGGTACAGACAAGTCGACCGTTAACTTGAAAGCATCATGGGGTGTAGCCTCACGTGCTATCAAGCGCTATAGCACTGTAGACCAGAAAGAATATGTGCAGTTGATGTATGAGGCACTGCGCAATGGTTATGTATTTGATAGCGGTTATGGTTGGGAAGAGGCTAGCCAGTTGGCAAGTGAAGGTTTAGGAAGTTCACTTGGAGGTGAAATTTATAATCCTTTCAAGAATTATACTTGGAATACCATTATTGACCCTGCTACAGGTCAGGTAAGAGAAGATGCTGTGTCTGCTTACGACGAGAACTGGATGGATGCTTTGGAGAACTCCAATGCACTTCGTCAGGAATACCAAATGTCTGTTACTGGAGGTAGCAAAAATACTAAGACCTTGCTGTCACTCGGTTACTTGGACGAGGAGGGTATTCTGAAATACACAGACTTTGAGCGTTTCAGTGGTCGTCTGAATCTCGACAATCAGGCAAAATCTTGGATGAAGACAGGTTTGAATGCCTCATTCTCTCACACTGTACAGAATTTCAGCGCATACGATGGAACTTCAAACTCAAACGTTTGGTATTCAGCACAGTTTATGGCACCTATTTATCCTGTATATGTTAAGGATGCCAATGGTAAGGATGTACTTGATGAACTTGGCAACAGACAGTTAGACTATGGTAAGAGCCGTCCTACATTGAGCAACTTCAACAGTATTGCTACACTGCAGGATGACAAGTTCGACAACAAGCGTGACAACTTCAGCGCTCGTTCCTATGTTACCATTGGTTCAGATAAGGACGATGCAGGTATCCTTAAGGGATTGAAATTAACTGCCAACTTTGGTATTGATTACTCAAACCGCTCACAGATGCAGTACTATAACATGTACCATGGTAACTTCTCATCTTATGGTGGTATACTATCAAAGATCAATACACGTACATTCAGTTACACATTCAACCAGTTGCTTACTTACAACCGCACTTTCGGTAGCCACAATATTGATGTGTTGGGTGGTCATGAGTTCTACTCTTACAAGTATAACTATCTGTATGGCTCAAAGAAAGGACTTGTAGATGGCATTTACGAACTTGACCCAGCAACGAACCTTGATGGCGCAGGCTCTTACGAAGACAACTATCGCATTGAATCATGGTTGTCACGATTCAACTACAACTACAAAGAAAAGTACTATGCATCATTTAGTTATCGTACCGATGGTTCTTCACGTTTCCACAAGGACAATCGTTGGGGCGACTTCTGGTCTGTAGGTGCCAACTGGCGTATTTCACAAGAGGAATTCATGAAGGGTATATCTGCTATCGACAACATGGCACTTCGAGTAAGCTATGGTAGTCAAGGTAACGATGATCTCCGTACATTCTATGCATGGCAGAGTTTCTATGACCTTACCGTGCCCAATGCGAAGTTGGCTGGTGCCGTAGTATCTTCTTTGGAGAACAAGACTCTGAGCTGGGAGAAAAATGCTAACCTTAACGTCGGCTTCGACATTAGCCTTTTCAACAGACTGAACATCTCATTAGAGTACTACAACAAGCAGACTTCTGACCTGTTGCTCAACTATCCTATGGCTCTCTCTACCGGCTTTAGTGGCTATGCTGCCAATGTAGGACGCATTGAGAACAAGGGTCTTGAGTTTACTGTTGGTGCTAAACTCATTGATACCGAGAACTTCAAGTGGAATGCAAACATCATGGGTTCTGTTTTGAAGAACAAGGTTCTTGAGCTTACAGATGAATCTCCTGAAATTGTTGACGGTATTCGTGTATACAAAGAAGGATATGAAATCAATACATTCTATATGGCCAAATCTGCAGGTGTAGACCCAGCTACAGGCGCACAGCTCTATTTGGTATACGAAGATGCGCCTGCTGGCTCAAAGGTGGAATTCTTCCCCGGTGACGAGAATCCTTATATCGTAACACGTGATGAGAATGACATTATTACCGACAAGCGTGCGGCATCACAGTATGTAACTGATGACTATACCGTAGCCGCTACTCACAAATGGTACTTGGGGAGCCGTATACCTAAGCTCAATGGTGCAATCAATATGGATTTTGAGTTCTTCAAGAGCTTTGACCTAAACATTAATACCGCTTATTCACTTGGCGGTAAGGTGTATGAGAACAACTACATTGGTCTGATGCAGATTCAGTATGCTGGTAATACATTCAGCAAGGACGCTCTTCGTCGTTGGCAAAAGCCGGGTGACATCACCGACGTTCCTCGCGTTGAGTTGAACGGTTCATATGCTAGCAATGACAGATATTTGATAGATGCTTCTTATCTTTCAATTAAGAACGTGACTTTGGGTTATACACTGCCTCATCGCATTGCTCGTAAAGCTGGTATGGAATCATTCCGCGTGTTCTGCTCTGCCGACAACCTTTACCTCTTCTCACACTTGGACGGTATGGATCCTCAGTACAACTTCAGTGGAAACGTAGACTATACTTATGCACCTAACAAGACCATCGCTGTGGGTGTTGATATTAACTTCTAATAAAAACGACTTAGACAATGAAAAAATATTTTATTTATGCATTGACTGCTATTGCCGCATTGAGTTTTACCGGCTGTAGCGAAGAAGCGTTGGAGACAACCCCTACCGATCAGGTATCAGGTAGTGGCATGTTCAACAATGCTACAGCGGCTCTCGTTCCGCTTAATGGTATCTACCGTTTGATGTACACTCAGGGTTGGTCTACAACAGGAAACACACAGCAATGTGATGGTTTGACCGCGTGGAATCTCTGTGCTGAAGTGATGGGCGATGACCTTATCATGGGCGCTACCGGTTCAGGTTGGTATTGGTATGACTGCACATACAATGTAAAAAGTAGATATACCAGCGGTGCATGGCGTTCTTACGACTTGTGGAATGGTTACTACACCCTCATCTCTAACGCAAACTACATCATTGCAGCAGAGGCTGAAATGGGAGGTACACCTAGTGAAATCAATTATGTAATTGGCCAGGCTTATGCTATTCGTGCATACTGCTATCATATGTTGGCTCAGTTCTTCTCTCGTCCTTATATAAAGGATGATGCAAATCGTCTGAGAGAGAAATGTGTTCCTCTTTATACAGAACCTACAGCTGCAGGTACAGAGGGTGCTCCTCGTGCCAGCATCGACTCGGTATACGCACAAGTTCGTAGAGATATCGACAAGGCTGTGGTCATGTTGAAAGACGCTCCTGCCCAGACTCACAAGTCACATATTGACTATTGCGTGGCCAATGGTATCAAGGCTCGTATTTGCTCAGTAACAGGTGAGTGGGATGAGGTGTTGACTGCTTCTAAAGAGGCTCAAGCAAATTATTCTATTGGTTCAGCAGGCGATATCCTCTCTGGACTTAACAGCGTTAAACTTCCTAACGTGATGTGGGGTGCTGAAATCATCTCAGATCAAGCTCCCGGATGGGGACCCATTCACTATCATATGGATGCATTGTCACTCTATATGATTGACGAGACTGAAGTATACGGTTTCTCTGCTCCCAAAAACATTAACCTTGAACTTTATGCCAAGATGGGCGCAAAAGACGTACGTCGTGGTTGGTGGCTCTCCAACGAGCAGTTGGCAAGCGAGTATAACGTGGAGATTGCTGGCGCAAACATGATCCAGAACAAGATCCGCTTCTCTGATCCCTCTCTCGGTATTGGCGACAAGATGTGGATGCGTGTAGAGGAGATGTACCTGAGCGAGGCTGAGGCTCTCTGTCGTTTGGGTAGAGATGCTGAGGCACAGGCAGTGCTTAACAAATTGGTACAGACTCGTGATGCTGATTACGACTGTTCTGCGAAGACAGGAACTGAGATGGGTGCCTTGACATCTGATTATACAGGTTCGTTGTTGGAAGAGATTATCGTTCAGCGCCGTATTGAACTTTGGGGTGAATTCGGTCGCGTATTCGATATCCGTCGTTTGGGACAAGGTTTCAAGCGTACTGCAGCACAAGGATATACCACAAATGCCCTTATTCTTAATACCGATGTTAACGATCCCAATACATGGGCATGGGTTCTTACCATTCCTCAGAAGGAGTTTGATGGCAACAAGAATCTGAACCAGATTAAGGATCAGAACTATATGGGTGTAAAGGGACAGCCTGAAGACCTCTCGAGTATCTATGCTTATTAATAAATATCAAAGCAATTGTATTATATGAAAACTCTTAATAAATATTTTATGATGCTGGCAGGCGCATTTGCGTTGACCTTTGCATCATGTGATGATGGCAACATCGGTGCTATCTATACACCAGATGCTGAAGAACAAGGATACACTTTCCTTACAGAAGAGACTAGTGCCTCTTATACTCCTGCGGACACAGATTCAATCTTTGTAATCAGAATTGCACGTAACTTCACCAAGGGCACAGAGAATGTACCCCTCATTACTGAAGGTGCTGCTGATTTATTTACTATCCCCGCAGAAGTAACCTTTGAAGATGGTGCAGGCTATGCTGATTTGGAAATTGGAATCAAGGGTATGTCTACAGGTACTACCTATAGTTTCTCTGTTGCGCTCGACACTTCAGTTGTAGCTTTGTCTTCTATAATTGCAGATAGTGCAAAGTATACTAAGGAGGGTATTGCTAAGATTGAAGTATCACTGACCTTGGATTATACCTGGATGCCATTGGGTAAAGGCTACTACACTTCAGGACTCTTTGGAGAAGGTTGGGAACAGCCTGTACAGTATGCTAAAGAAATCCCCAACATGTATCGTTTGCCCGATTGCTGTTACACTGGCTATCCATTAATATTCACATTGAGCGAAGATGGTCAGGAACTTATTGGTTGGGATCCACAGCCTATGGGCTACGTGCACGCTACGTATGGAATGGTTTACTACTATCCAAATGCTATGACACGTGAGGGAAATACATTGTCCTTCGACATGCTGGGATTAGTCGTATATAATGGTCAATTGGCTACCCTGTATAGTGGGTTCGTTGAGACTTTAGTACTTCCCGAGTAATCCATAATTACATCCTGTCATAGGATACTAATCACAAATTCGGGATGTACCGCGCGGTGCATCCCGAATTGCTATATATCTATATATAATAAGGTGGAAGAATATCCAATAGTAATCTAGCATTATGGTGCTTGGAATTCTGTTGAGACTGGTACGACTACTACAGTCTACGGAAATCATCACAAAAAGGAAAACGCACCTTTTGATAGGGTAGTTCTGTAGGAAAAAGCTGTTTTTTATAGTGTTTTTTGCAGGAAAACGCACCTCGCATTGAAAAATGTATTATCTTCGCACTAAGAAAAAAGGCGTTAGCATGTTGTACAGAAAAATTACAAAACGGATTGAAGAATATCTCTCATCAGATTCTGATAGGATGCTGTTGATTGACGGTGCTCGACAGATAGGTAAATCATACATTATCCGCCATGTGGGCGAAAAGATGTTCTCTAACTATATTGAAATAAATATGGAAGAGGACAAATTGGGTGACCGGGTTTTCGCTGAAGCTAAAACTACAAAGGATTTTTATATGGCGTTGAGTGTTGTTGCAGGCGACAAGATGAAAGAGCGGGAAACCACCCTTGTATTCATTGATGAAATACAAGCATATGACCACCTTCTTACTCTTGTGAAATTCTTGATGAAGGAGAAGAAGTTTACTTATATAGCCAGTGGCTATTTACTTGGAGTAACATTGAAGAATACGCAGTCTGTTCCTATCGGAAGTTTGGATGTACAGCATATGTATCCAATGGATTTCGAAGAATTCCTATATGCTAACGGAGTAGGATCAGTTGCCATTGGTGCTATGAGAGAAAGCTTCAATAACAACCAGGCATTGTCTGATACGATGCATGATAAGATGATGGACCTCTTCAAGAAATATCTATTGGTAGGCGGTCTGCCAAAGGCTGTTGAGGTATTCGTAGAGAGTCGTAACGTGGTTGAATTCCGTTCTATACAGAAAGAAGCTCACGATTTATATGGTGTTGACGCTTCTAAATATGAGGAAGAGCATGACAGGAGGTTGAAGATACGCCGTATCTTTGATATGATTCCGTCAAACCTTGAGAACAAGAAGAAGCGGGTTGTCATTAAGGATATCGAGGATAAAAAGTGGAAAAGAGCCAATGACTATTTAGATGAGTTTGACTATCTCATCTCTGCCGGTATAACGCTGGAGGTAAAGGCTATCAGTAAGCCAACATATCCTTTGGTCGAGAATAGCGGTAAGAATTTGCTGAAACTATACATAAATGATGTCGGAATCTTATCTGGAATATTCTATCGCAACAATATCAAGGCTGTAATGTCTGATGTCAAGAGTATCAACCTTGGCTCTGTCTATGAGACGGTTGTGGCCCAAGAGTTGAGGGCTCACGGATATGACCTATACTACTATGACAAC
>CAZQLJ010000074.1:0-8163 GCA_964594085.1 uncultured Clostridium sp. | reverse complement strand
AAAAATGCCCAAGTGCAACTTCAAGCTTGAAAAGAGCATGATCGAGGAGGAGACCGGCGAGGCGAGACCTATGGTTCTGACCGATGCGATCGAGGCGATCGAATGCACTTGGATGAGAGAGCTTGACGGTGCGGACAAGGACGTGGCGGGTGAGCTCAACGGATATGAAGGTCCATATCACGATTTCAACGGAATCACATCGAAATTCGGTGCACATTTCATTCTTCGTGTTGACAAGATCCTTATGAAAAAGAAATACAGCGACGCGATCATAAACGGCGTTAAAGCGAAGGATTTTCCCGCGCTTCCCGTTGACTACGGATACCGCGATTCCAAAAACTTCTGGTTTCACAGAAAGACGAAGATGAGAGCAGAGCTCCTTCAGATGCGTCAGGCATCGCTCGAATCGGTCCGCTATGCCGCAGACAGAGCCGACGATACGGTTAAATTCACGGACGAGGCGCTTATGACGATCCTCGGCGTTCCGAGAGTCTTTCTTTCGGTCGTGCTCAAAGGATGCGTTTCGTGGGCAAAGGAAAACAACGTAACGCTTATTACCGCGGAGCATATGAAGATCATAAACGACAAGCGTTCAAAAGAAAAAGCAAAAAAATAATCAATAAATAAAAAGGAGATCGTGTAAAATGAAAGTTGTTCTTGCAGGCGCTTTTGGAAACCTTGGCGCAGAAATTCTTAAATGTCTTTGTGAGGACGGTCACGAGGTAGTTGCCGCTGACCTTCGCGAGACGTCGATCGAGGGCTGTGAAGGAAAGTATACCTTCAAGGCGATCGACGCAACTAATCCCGAGACCCTGAAGGGTCTTTGCGACGGCGCAGACGTAGTAATCACCACCGTCGGACTTACGGGCGCATCTACAAAGGTGACCTCTTACGACATCGACTACAAGGGAAATATGAATCTTTACGCCGAAGCAAAGACTGCGGGCGTTAAGAAATTCAACTACGTATCGGTTATTTCCTGTGACGAAAAGGGCGCTGAAAAGGTCCCCATGCTTCATGCGAAATATCTTGTCGAGGAAGAGATCAAGAAGCAAGAGATGGATTGGATCATCTATCGTCCTACGGGCTATTTCTATGATATCGCCAAGGTGTTCAAGCCCTACGTTGACAAGGGTGAGATGCAGCTGCTCAAGGGCTTTGGCGGCGTTAAGGCGAACGTGGTGGATTGCCCCGATTTCGCGCGCTTTATCGTTGACCATATGAACGATACCAACGTCACCTACAACGTAGGCGGTAAGGAGACCTATACCTACGAGGAGATGGCAAAAATGTGCTTTGATGCCGCAGGCAAGCCTCTTGCGATCAAGTGGGCACCCATTTGGCTCTTTGGTATTCTTGCGAATCTTCCCAAGATCAAGAAGGCGGGAAAGCACGATATTATTCTGTTCTCCAAGTGGACTCTCAGCCACGATCTCGTTGGCGACACCGTCGTCGGAGACAAGAGCTTTGGCGAATACATAAAGACCTACTTCGGAAAGGAGAACAACTGATATGCCTTGGTCACTTTTAGGAATTCTTCTTGCGGTCTGCGCGGTTGCGTGCGCCGTAGGATTTTATAAGTTCGTATATTTTCTTTCCATCGGTTACGGATTTGCAGTAGCCGCAGGTGGAATTGCCGTGCTCGTTATGTATCTGATCAATCCCACCGCAACACCTTTTTGGATCGTTCTCGTGCAGACCGCGCTCTTTATTGCGTACGGTTCGCGTCTTTCGGGATTCCTTCTCGTTCGCGAGCTTAAAAACGCTACCTTTAAAAAGACTGACGTGGCTAAGGATACTCTCGCAAAGAACGGAGAAAAGAAAATGCCCGTTTTCGTTCTCGCAACTATTTGGGTGTTTGTTTCGGTTCTCTACGTGGCGCAGGTCAGCCCGATGCTTTTCCGTTATGACAACGGTGCGACCGATATGATCGTTCCCGTGGTTGGATTTGCGATCTCGGTTCTCGGTCTTGTTCTCGAGGCTGTTGCTGACAAGCAGAAGTCCGCGCAAAAGAAGGAAAGACCCGATATGGTAGCAACCAAGGGACTTTATAAGATCTGCCGTTGCCCCAACTATCTCGGCGAGATCCTTTTCTGGACGGGCGTGTTTGTAAGCGGTATCACTGCATATCTCTCCATCGGTCAGTGGATCGTTGCGATCGTTGCGTATATTTGCATCGTGTTCATTATGTTTAACGGTGCGCAGAGACTTGAAAAGCGTCAGATGGCGCGTTACGGAGAAAACGAAGAATATAACGCATACGCCAACAAGACTCCAATAATTATTCCTTTGCTTCCCATTTATCATCTCAATAAAAAGAAATAAGACCAAAAAGGAGAAATTGGAATGAAGGACTTTTCTATTTCAATGGCACTTGTAGATTATATTCCCGTAATACTTTTCTTCCTTGCTACCGCAAATCTGATGCGCGATCTTTACGGAAAAATGACGAAGGCTTCGTTTGCACTCTTTGCGGCAGGCTCTCTCGATATTACCATCGCGGGCGCGCTGAAGGCGACCTATAAGCTGCTTTACGCGGCGGGCTTGTGCGATTTTGAGCCTCTGAACGCGATGTTCTTTCCCACGCAGTCGATCGGATTTCTGCTTGCGGGCATCGGCATTCTGATGATGCTTTTGAAGAAGGGCAAAGGCAAGGCGGCCTTGGCACTTCCTCCCCCCCTTGTTCACGGGCACGTTCTTGTTCGTAGGACTTATGGTGGCAGGTCTCGGACTTATCGACGTCGTGCTTTGCATTCTTTCTGTAAAGCTCAAGAAGCCTGCGCTGATAGCGCTGTTCGCAGTTTCATTTATCTGTTCGCTTTGTATGGGATACCTCTCGTCGCAGGATTTTGCCGAGGCGGCGATGAACTGGATCGCCGAGGGAGTAAACGTTGTCGGTCAGGGTGCGTTGCTCGCAGGTGCGTTGCTCCTGCACAAAAACGGACTTGCAGAGCTTGAGCTGCACGACGGAGAAACAGCATGACGAATAGGATTTTATCTGTTATAAAAAGTAAATATCCCCTGACCGCGCTTGACGTCGGGAGTTTTGCCTCACTCAAGGCAAACGGTATGAATTTTACCGTGAACGCTTACAAGGCCGAGGGGCTCGGACATATTTCGGTGATGAGAGCGCAGGGATTTTTCGGTCTTATGAAGATGGATACCCTTATCGTGAATCCGACCGAGATCGATCTGCCACTCTATTCGTACGATCGAATTTTTGCGATGGGCAACGATACTTTGATTGTCGAGCTCTACGATACGCTCGTTGGAGAATATTCCGATGAGTCGCTTGAGGCGGTAAAGTCGAAGCCGAAATTCGTCGAGATCCCCGAGCGCGACCCCGGCGAGCATTGGTACGACGGCATCAAGCTTGCCTCGTCGATATCAAAAAAGGGAAAGAAGAAGCACACCAACCACCTTCACAGTCTTGCCGATAAGCATTTTGTCGCATATCTTGATTCGAGCAAGGCTCCCGTTCTGGATAAGGCGGCAAAGCTTGAAAAGGCATCGGTCTACGTCGAGGGCTTGCTGACCAACGGCGGACCGTCGACCGACGTTTTCAAAAAGGCGCTCGGAGAAGAAAAAACGGCAAAGCTTTTCAGAGAAGTGCTGTTTGGAGTCAGTTCGTGACTGCTTGAAACTATATTTGTAAAACTTAATAAAGAGAGCCGATGGATTTTTCCGTCGGCTCTTTTGCTTTGAGATGGATGTTTTGTGCGAAATTTAGTGCAAAAGGCTCAAAA
This sequence comes from uncultured Clostridium sp., assembly GCA_964594085.1. Lineage (GTDB taxonomy): Bacteria > Bacillota > Clostridia > Oscillospirales > CAG-272 > SVTX01. The sequence continues at coordinate 4,417 of CAZQLJ010000074.1, read as the reverse complement.
AAGTTTGATAATCGATAAAAACTGTTCCTGTACGATTAAATTTAAGTTGCAATCTTTTTTTGTTTTTACTATAATGTAGTTAGTGGACAGAGTTTATCCTCGGTCTGACTAAATTACTCAACAACGGAGGAATATCATGTTTTTTGACGAGATAGTTCACGGAACACAGTATTACCGTTCGCCTACGCCTCTGCCTGAGGAATGGGAAGGCGATATTGAGCGCATGGGCGACTTTAATCTGGAAACCTTTCAGATAAGGATCAACTGGAGAAATAACGAGCTTCGCGAGGACGAATACGATTTCTCCGACGTTGACAGGTTGCTTGAGCTTGCGAAGAAGTACAACCGCAAGGTCGTTATGAAATTCCTGCTTGAATGTGCTCCTCAGTACGTATTCGACAAGTACGACGGTGTCAGGATCGGTCCGAAGGGCGAAAGACTCCGCGGCGGCTATCACGGCGCGTTCTTTGGCGGCTGGAAGCCCTGCTTTACCAACGTGCACGTCAAGGAAAGAGCGATGAAGTTCGTCGACAAGGTCGTCGAGAGATATTACAAGGACGAAAGTATAATTCTTTGGAACGTCTGGAACGAGCCGAGAAACAGACCTATCGAGGAATGCTTCTGCGAGCACTGCCGCAAGGCGTTTGGTGGCTATCTCAAGGAGAAATTCGGCACTATCGAAGCGCTTAACAAGTTCTACGGTGCGACCGAGGAGAGCTTTGAAAATATCAATCTGCCCGTAATGGCGCACGGATATTGGGATATATACGAATTCAAGAAGTTCAAGGGCGGAATTGACATTTACAACGCTCTGCGCTTCGTTTACGACGGCATCCGCAAGTACGACAAGGTTCGTCCTATTATGTCTCACATCGGATTCACGAGCGCGTTCCAGCTCTCTTTGACCGACGTTTGCGACGATTTTACCGTTTCGAAGGCGGTCGATTTCTGGGGAACCTCTGTGCCTTGTGACACTACGATGGATTCGCATGCGAACCGTCTTGATTTCCAGATGCTCAACGATTTTTTGCGCGCGATTGATAAAAATTACTTTATACACGAGATATATCCCGGTCTCGGAACCTTCCGCAAGTACGACACGCCTTATGATATGAATTTCAAGGTATACAGTGCGCTTTCGAGTGGAACGAAGGGTCTTGTGTACTGGCAGTATCGCTCCGAGCGAGTCGGACACGAGAGCGATTGCTCGGGCATCATGTATATGGACGGCACGCCCAGACCCGTAGCTTACGAGGTCAAGGATTTTGGCGCGGAGCTTAAGGAGAACCGCGAGAGTCTTGTGGGCTGTGAAGCAGCTGCTGCCGATATTGCGATCGTTTTTGATTTCAATTCTTCGCTTATCTCTCAGATAGACGACAGCATCGGCGCGGACTACACGTTTGATTGGTGTAATCCTAAATTCTATTACCGCTATGCACACGCGGGAATGTATCGCTTGCTTCGTGACCGCAATTACAGAGTCGATTACGTTGGTGTGACCAATCCCGAGAGCTTTGAGAATTACAAGGTTCTTTATTTCCCCTATTACACTATGCTCGATCCTGCTATCGTTCCGTATTTGCAGAGCTTTCTTGAAAAGGGCGGCAAGATCATTGCCGACGAAGGCTTTGGTATGAGAACGCCGAACACCTGGATGCAGCCCTACGACGTTGATTGCAAGCCTTTGATGAACGTGAGAATGCGTCACCGTCACGTCGTGCGCGGCGAGACCGTGGAGTATGCTGGCAAGGTTGGTGCAATCAGCCCCTTCGTGACCGATTACGAGGTCGAGGGCGGCGAGGTTTTGGCGACTCTTAACACGGGTGCTGCCGCTGTGCGCGAGATCAAGTACGGAAAGGGAAGCTTCTATCTTTGCAGCTTCTCACTCGGTTACAGCTACTATCAGAGCAACGCGGATATCTGGGCTGACATCGTTGACGGTCTTGTTGACGGCGCTGACGTTGCGAAATATCCTTACGCCGACGTGAAGAATGAGATCTACGAAAAGCGTCTTGAGAAGGACGGTACCGAGATCATATTTATCTTCAACAGCTCCGATGCGGAAAAGCGAATTGAGATCAAGGAAAACGCTGTTTCCGTTGGAGGAAGCGGCAGACTTGACGGCAAGGTGCTTATCGTACCTGCGAAGTCTACGGCGTTTGTCGTTGCAAAAAAATAATTGTTGAATAAAAAGTCGCTCTTGATGAGTCGTTTCTTGAAATGGCTTTATCGGGGGCGGCTTTTGTTAATTTTGGCAGCCGTGTTGACAAGTAAGGAGGTTTGTGGTATAATAGGTAGGCATTAAAAATTAAATTCTAATGGAGAGTTGTTTATGAAATCCAAATTTTTAAGATTATTGGCGATCGTTTTATGCTTTGCAACTCTTGCAGCTTTCGTTGCTTGTAACGACGGCGGAGAGCAGGAGACCGAGCAGACGACCGAAACCACCACGGGTGCTACCGAGGGAACTACCTCGAGTACGACGGATGGGACTATCGAGGGCACGACCGAGGAGACTGAATTCGTTACTCCCGAGATGACCGTTGAGGAGGCTGACGGAGTAGCTACCGTTACCACTGCCAAGGGCCTTTCTTACACGGTAAGCGGATACGAGGACGTAAACGGCACGGCGTTCGTCTTCTATTCGGGTCTTGAATTTGATTTTTCCGCAGACACGTTCTCGGAGAAATTTAACCGTTTGACGCTGAATTACAGATCTAACGCTCCCGTGCATATCTACGTAACCTATAAAAATCATATCGGTGAGGAGACCGTTGCAGATTTCTTTGTTGAGAAGGGAGAGGGCGATTTTTCGGGTCTGATCCTCGATTATCTTGACAAGAAGACCGCTACCTCCATTACGAAGATAGTCGTTGACACGTGCGAAAACAAGAAGGCTTCCTTTTCTCTTTATCACGTTTCGACCGAGAAGATCGAGTGCTATACCGGAAGCTACGGCAATACCAAGTACTATATCAACAACGACAGATTCAAGCTCGGCGTTGATATGAGCTGGGGCGGCGCAATCTGCTATATTGCCGATCTCACTTGCAATATTACGGGACTTGAAAACCTTGTAAACAAAGCCGACGAGGGAAGACTTATTCAGCAGTCTTACTACGGCACGCCTACTATTCCCGGTGTTTACGAGCCCGGTGAGTTCAATGGCTCGCAGTGGAATTACAATCCCGTTCAGGGCGGAGACAAGTACGGAAACGACAGCCGTATTATTGATATTGTTGTTACCGATACCAGCATCTATATCAAGGGTCAGCCTCAGGACTGGTCGATGGACGGCGCTATTACCCCCAGCTATATGGAGAACTGGTACATACTTCACGAGGATCACATTGAGGTCAAGAACCGATTCGTTGATTTCTCGGGCTGGACTCATCCCATTACGACTCAGGAGATACCCGCATTCTACACGGTAAGCTATCTTGAGACATTCGTATGGTACGACGGAACTGAGCCTTGGACCAACGGCGAGCTTTCCTACAGAAATGATCTGAATTTCTGGGGTGATGCTCGGTATTCTGATGATTGCACATTTACGCTCAGACAGTCTAACACAGAAGCTTGGTGCGCTTTTATCAGTGCAGATAATGATTTCGGACTTGGCGTTTACGTTCCCAACTCTGACGTTTTCAAGGCGGGAAGAAATGCTTATAACGGATCTATGGATCCCGACGACGGAGCATGCGGATACGTTGCTCCCTTGAAGAAGCTTAAGCTTGTCTCCTACGAGGCGCTTGAGTACAGCTATCTTCTTACTACTGGAAGCGTTGCTGAGATCCGTGAGACCTTCACGGAGCACAAGGATTTCTCGGCTAACGAGGGATTGAATAACGGAAGCGTATCAATGCGTCTGCCTGACGGCGATCATGATATGGAGTTTATGGATTTCTCTCAGGAGGAATACTGCTCGATATTTACCAATCACAATGGAACTACGAGTGAATTTGATGCCGCACAGGGCGCTGTTAAGTTCACCGTTACGGGTGGAGACCCCTATGCAGCGATCCCGTTCTCTGCATCGCAAACGACTTACAATGCAGATGATTACGGAACTATTGAGGTCGTTTATATGATCCCGACTACGAACTCGACGACGAATTATAATATGGAGCTCTTCCTTTCTACAGGATCAGTAACGGGTGCTGTGGGCGGCAAGAGTGTTGTCAGACCGCTTGTTGCTGATGGCGAATATCACACCTTGACCATTGACGTTTCGACTCTCGCTTTCTGGTCGGGTAAGATCAACGAGATCAGAGTTGACTACTTCAGCGGTGCGGCGCTTGACGATGTGATCTACATCAGGTCTATCGAATTAAAATAATATGGCGGTAAAACAGAGTTGGACCGTTACGGTCGGAGAAGAAAGCAGCACTGTCGAGTACAAGTGCTCGCCGCTGAC
>CAZQLJ010000073.1:5411-8289 GCA_964594085.1 uncultured Clostridium sp. | reverse complement strand
GAGCCCGAAGAGGAGGAGGGAGAGGAATGAAAAAAGGTTCGCTCTTTCAGAAAATGGCGGCGGCTCCCCACATCGTCTGGATGGTTCTGTTCATCGTGGCGCCGATGCTGTTCGTCCTCTACTTCGCGTTTACCGATGCAGACGGACGTTTTTCCCTTTCAAATATCTCAACGCTCTCGCAATACGGCAACGTGTTCGTTCTCTCGATAGCGTTTGCATTGATAGCAACCGTGATCTGCCTGCTTATCGGCTATCCCCTCGCGTACTTTATGGCGAGAAGCAAGCCGAAAACTCAAAAGCTGCTTATGGTGCTTATAATGCTCCCTATGTGGTGTAATCTGCTTATCCGCACATACGCGCTTATGGCTCTGCTCGACAACGGAGGACTGCTTAACTCCTTCCTTGAGAGCATAGGACTTGACAAGCTCCGCATTGTCGGCTCGGATTTCGGTGTTATTCTCGGTATGGTCTACGACTTCCTGCCCTATATGGTATTGCCGATCTTCACGTCGATCACAAAGCTTGACAACCGCTATATCGAGGCGGCGCACGACCTCGGCTGTAACAATATCCAGACCATGACAAAGGTCGTCCTTCCCCTCACCGCATCGGGCATCGTCTCGGGCGTGACTATGGTCTTCGTGCCCTCTATCAGCACGTTCTACATCTCGCAAAAGCTCGGTGCAGGTAAGATCGACCTGATCGGCGACACCATCGAGCGACTCTTCCAGAACACCAGCACCTATAACGTCGGCGCGGTCATTTCCCTCGTTATGATGATTCTTATTCTCATTTCGGTATGGATCATGAACAAGTTCTCCGACGACGAAGGAGGTGTCATTATATGATGAAATTCCTGTCCAAATTCTATATGTTCATCATATTCGCCCTGCTCTACGCGCCCATCGTGGTTCTTATCGTCTTTTCCTTTAACGACGGCGGATCGCTCAGCGAATTCACTGGCATATCGCTCAAATGGTACGGCGAGCTCTTCCGCGATGAAGAAGCTCTGACCGCCTTAAAGAATTCTCTTATTCTCGCGGTCTGTTCTTCAGTGATCGCAACGGGTATAGCTACCTTCGCGGCGCTTGGACTTCACCACATGAGAAGCAAGTACATCAAGGGCGCGGTGAAATCTATCACTAATATCCCGATGATGAACCCCGATATCGTTACGGGCGTATCCATGATGCTGCTCTTCGTGGCGGTAGCCAATTTTATTGGCGCAAAGCAATTCTTCGGCTTTGGAACAATGCTCATAGCGCACACGACATTTAATCTGCCCTATGCTCTGCTTTCCATTATGCCGAGATTCAATCAGCTTGACAAATCGCTCTCCGAGGCGGCGCAGGATCTGGGATGCACACCTGCAAGAGCCTTCTTCTCGGTAGAGCTTCCCGAAATAGTGCCGGGTATCGTTTCGGCGCTTATGATGAGCTTTACGCTCTCGCTCGACGACTTCGTGATCAGCCATTTCGTCAGCTCGCCGAATTTCCAGACACTTCCCCTCTACGTTTACAACCAGACCGTACATAACGTCAAGTTCAGCATGTACGCGCTCTGCGCACTTATCGTAGCGATCATTCTTGCTATCCTGCTCGCAGTCAACTTCACGGGCTCGGTCAACAAGAAGAAAAAGAGAAATGGGGTGGCATAAATGAGAAAAATCAAAAAAATCATCTCTGCTCTGCTCCTTCTTTCTCTCCTTGCCGCATCCTGTTCCTGCCTCTTTTCCTGCGACAGCTCAAGCGACAGCGGCAGCGTGACCACGCTCTACGTTTACAACTGGGGAGAATACATCTCCGACGGAAGCGAGGATTCGGTAGACTCCAACGAGCAGTTTGAAAAATGGTACTTTGACACCTTCGGTGAAAGAGTCAAGGTCAGCTATTCTACCTACTCCTCCAACGAGGATATGTATGCCAAGCTCTCGGGGGGCGCAGTCAGCTACGACGTCATAGTCCCCTCGGACTATATGATCGAGCGACTCATCAAGGAGGACAAGCTCGCTCCGCTTAACTACGATAATATCCCCTTGGCAAAGGAAAATCTCGATTCCGAGTTCTTCGGTGAGAACGCAAAATACGACTACTACGACGAGGGCAGCGTATACTCCGTGCCCTACTTCTACGGTATGATCGGTATCATCTATAACACCGAGATGGTGGACGAGGAGGACATCGGCTCGTGGGATATTATGTGGAACGAAAAGTACAAGGGTAACATCCTGCAGTTCAACAACTCCCGCGACGCGCTCGGCACCGCGCAGTATAAGCTTGGAATCGACGTCAACACCGACAACGAAGCCGAGTGGAGACGCGCGCTTGACGAGCTCAAGGCACAAAAGAATATCGTTCAGGGCTACGTCATGGACGAGATCTTCAATAAGATGGAGGGCGGAAGCGCGGCGATCGCGGCATATTACGCAGGCGACTTCCTGACTATGTACGAAAACAACGAGAGCCTCGACTTCTTCTATCCATCAGAAGGCACGAACCTCTACGTCGACGCTATGTGTATTCCTAAGACCTCCGCAAATAAAACGGTGGCAGAGCGATACATCAACTTTATGCTCAGCGTAGACGAAAAATACGGCGCTCCCGCAATAGCAAACGCCGAATACACCTATTACGCCTCTCCCAACGCAAAGGTCGTGGAGAGCGAGGAATACCGTGACTATATGAACGAGATCAAGGACGATGCCTTTGAAAAAATGTACGCTCTTGACCGAGTTGAAGCAACCTATTACGAAAACCTCACCCCCGAAAAGCTCGCTCTTATCAACGAGCTCTGGGAGGAGCTGAAATCGGATATCGACGTAAGCCCCACGATCTATATCATCTGTATAGCGATCGTCGGCGCACTCGTCGGCTTCGTC
>CAZQLJ010000073.1:0-5311 GCA_964594085.1 uncultured Clostridium sp. | reverse complement strand
AATCTCACCCGAAATATTCTTCAATCTCCGCGCGCTTCGCCGTACAGCTTCCCTGAATCATTTCAGACGAGCCGCCGCCGCGACCCGATATAGCCGCATTTATCTCCTTCGCTCTGTCGCGCAAATCGACCGAAGCGCTGGCAATTATGTACTTGTAGCCGCCCTCGTCGTCACCCGCAAACACGGCGCAAACTCCGCCGCAGCGCATCTTGATCTCGTTTACCATATTGCGAAGCGATATCATATCAAGCCCCGCGTCCTCAAAAATGCAAATATTGCCGTCGGTCGCCTCGATCTTCTCGAGCTTGTACGACATCAAGGAGCGCTTGAGCGCGGCGATCTCACCCTTGAGAGACGAAATATCCTCAAGCAAGCGGTCAACTCCGTGTGCAACCTCGTCGTGTTTTGCCGATATAGCCACCGAGATGCGTCGACTCTGCTCGTATTCGGTTCTGTAGCCGTCAAGCGCGTCAAATCCGCACTTCATATAAAGACGTATACCGCCTTTGTATTTTTCACATTCGAGTATCTTGATAAGTCCGACCTGACCAGTGTTGGAAACGTGCGGCGCACAGCAAGCGCACTTGTCAACACCCTCTATCTCAACTATTCTCACGTCCTCGGTCAGCTCAAGCTTGCTTCTGTATTCGAGCGTCTTAAGCTCGTCGGGCGACGGATAGTAGGTGCGAATAGGGTGACATTCAAACACCGCACGGTTAGCAAGCGTCTCTATCAGTAAAAGCTGCTCTGAGTCAAGCACTCCGTCGAAATCCGCGGTCATTATATCTTTCCCAAGATGAAAACCAACGTTGTTAAAGCCGAAATTTTTGAATATAAGCCCCGAAACGATGTGCTCACCTGTGTGATTCTGCATCTTGCGAAAACGCTCACAGAAGTCGATTTTGCCGCCCACAATGTCGCCAACGGTCAAGGGTATCGACACCGTATGATAAATTACTCTGTCCTTTTCAAAAACCTGCACTACCGTAGCACCGCCAAGAAGACCCGTGTCACACGCCTGACCGCCCTCCTCGGGAAAAAAGAGAGTTTTGTCGAGCACGACTGTATAATTTCCGTCCCCGTCGGGAATGCAGGAAAGCACAACCGCCTCAAATTCGCTCTCGGACGGAAGCAGATCAAACAATCTCACAGTTTTATCCATAAAAACAACCTTTCAAATCTGATAAATAAATTATAATACAAAAACGTCGTCATTTCAATAGTTTGGCGAAAATTATTGACAAAAAGCCCTGCCCGTGCTAAAATAATAGTTGAAAACCAATTAAGAAAGGTTAAATTATGGAAACAACTGTTGCACTGCCCACCACAGAAAAGAAAGTGGTTGAAAATACATCAAAAAGCACTTGGAAATGCCCCGAATTCAAGGTCTCGGGCGCATTCTCCTCACACATGGTGCTACAAAGAGACAAAGAAATAGTAATATGGGGCTTTTCGAACACCCCCGGAAGTACAGTCAGCGCCAACTTCATGGGCGAATATGCCAAGGCAACGGTAGATAACGACAATAACTGGGAGCTTCGTTTCTCTCCTCGCAGATACGAGTGGGAGGGACAGACAATGACAATAAACGACGACCGCGGACACACGGTCACCTTCGACGACATCCTCATCGGCGACGTTTGGATGATACACGGTCAGTCCAACGCGGCGCTTCCCCTTGCGCCCTGTTTAGCGCTGACCCCGAGCGTAGACTTCTCCGAAAATGACAATTTCCGCGTATTCACACAGTTTCAGCATATAGTTTACGAAAATCAGGAGCTCTGCAACGAACCCCAGCGCGACGTCATCCGTCCCGAATGGTGCTGGAAGCGTCCCGACGAAGCGGCATCGCGTGAATTTTCGGCTCTCGGCTGGTATTTTGCTAAAAAGATCACGAGTATGACCGATATTCCCCTCGGACTCATCGTACTTGCCGCGGGCGGCGCCTGCATCCGCGAATATCTCCCCGAAGCACTCGCGCATGCGGAGGGTTATACGTTCGGCGCAAACGTCAAGGAGGCAGGATACTTCAACACCCTCGTTAACCCCTTCTTAAATCTTCCCTTCAAGGCGATGATATATTTCCAGGGAGAGAGCGAGGGCATCGAGCGCCGCTTTGCCGAAAGATATGCCTACGACCTCGCTCTGCTTGTGGCAGACGAAAGAGCTCACTTCGGCTTCAACTTTCCCTTCTACAACATTCAGCTTTCCGACTATCGCTCCGAGGGCGCGCAGTTCTTCCCCTTCCACGATATCGTGAGAACACAGCAGTTCGACGCACTGAAAACGATCCCGAATTCGACCCTGACCGTCGATATGGACCTCGGCTCGCCGATCGACTACGAGGACTGGGCGCACAGTCCCCGAAAGCTCGAGCTTGCCGAGCGAGTCGCAAGCCTCGCGCTTGCAAGAGAGTACGGCATCGGAAGCGAATCCGAGGCAAACTCACCTATGCCGATGTATGCAAGATTGGAAAACGACGGCAAGTCTATCGAGATCGCCTTCGAAAATATCCACACGGGTCTTATCGCGTCGGGACACGCCCCTGCCGAAAGCATCGATATGGAGGTCAACGGCTTCTACGTCGGCGCATACGATTGCAGACAAAAGGCGCGCGCCACCATCACCACGCGCTATACCGTCAAGGTCGAAGTCCCCGAGGGCGTCGAGCCCACCCACGTCGGCTACGCGATGTCGACCAACATCACCCCCGACGACATAACCCTGCGCAACGGTGCAAATCTGCCCTGCCCCGCATTCGTTATGAAAATATAACAAAAACATAAAAGGAGAGGCTCCCGAAAGGAAGCCTCTCCTTTTCTATGGTCAAGCATTATTTCCCAAATGCTTGACGTCTATAATGGTATGCCTGCAGGTTTCACAAACCAACGGCTCTTTCATGGCGTCCTCTTCCTTGCCGTATGTTCTGACACCGCAAACGGAGCAGATATGGACTCCAGCCGCCTCGGATTCAAGGCAAAGCGGATAATTCAGGCCCCTGAATTTAACAAGAGTGCCCCCCTCACGATAATATCCGTCGTAGCCGTCCTCAAAAAGCTGTATTCTGACTGTTCTGCGCCCATGCTTGCCGGCGATCTTGACCTTCAAATAGTTGTAAGGCCCAACGTCGATCTTGGCGTTTCTTGATAAAAATCTGCCGTAGCTGCGAACCGTCTTCATAGACTTTATCCGTCCCGAAGCATATCTGTCGGTGACGAAAAGTGACATATTGCACACGATCCAGCCGCCCACAACGACGATCATTTCGAAAATAAGATATCCCCACCACTTGATCGGAGGCAGACCCGCTACCCTTTTGTCAAGATATGACAACATAGATAGATTCATAACGACCACTATCAAAACGTAGAAAAAAATGCGTTTTAAATTTCTTATCACAGCGTAGAGCTGCAGGTCGGCATTTTCCTTCGGTATTTTATATTTTTTCATACTACCTCAAAATATACGTATCATTATATACATTATACACCGTATTGCCTTTTCCGTCAATAGTAAGCGGCAAAAAATTAAGGGGAGCATCCAGGCGGACACTCCCCAAAATCTCAAAAGTCAAAATTATTCAGCGTCTTCAGCTGCGATCTCGCATGCGCACTCGCACTCTTCCTCAAAAAGCTCTTCAGCTTCAGCCTCAGCGGTCTTCTTTGCGGGAAGCTTGCTCTTGACCTTCTCAACAAGAACCTTGCCGCGTCTCTCGCCGTCTTCGTTCTTGGAAGAAAGATATACAGCTGCTGCAGCGATAGCCGCAACGATAGCTACACCTACTCCGATAAGTACGAAGAGAAGTGTACGGTTCTTCTTTTCCTCAACGATGAGCTCCTGAACGTCATGATTGTTTGCCATTTTTTGTTCCTCCTATTTGTTTTTATTTTAATGCTCTCGCATTTGTTTATTAGTTTTTAAGACTATGTATAGGTGCAGGTATGCGTCCACCGCGATCAATAAATTTAGCGGGAGAATATCTGTTAACCTCCATAACGGGTGCTTTTCCAAGCAATCCGCCGTAGTCTATATAATCACCGACTCCCTTGTTGTAAGCAGGGATAACACGCACGGCAGTTGTCTTGGTATTGACAACACCGATAGATATCTCGTCGGCTATAATTCCGCAGATGATCGCCTCGTCAACGTCACCGGGAATAGCTATCATATCGAGTCCGACCGAGCAGACCGCCGTCATCGCCTCAAGCTTTTCAAGTGTCAGCGCGCCTCTCTCGACCGCCGCGATCATACCCGCATCCTCGGAAACGGGAATAAACGCGCCCGAAAGACCGCCAACGTGACTCGAAGCCATAACGCCGCCCTTCTTGACCGCATCGTTAAGCATTGCAAGCGTAGCGGTCGTGCCGTGAGCACCGCAGGACTCAAGTCCCATATTTTCAAGTATGTGAGCGACCGAATCTCCGACCGCGGGAGTGGGTGCTAACGAAAGGTCTACTATTCCAAAGGGTACGTTCAGCGCCTTTGCCGCCTCGCCCGCAACGAGCTGACCCACACGGGTGATCTTGAACGCGGTTTTCTTAATAATGTCAGCGAGCTCACTGAGATCACAGTCGCCTGCGCGTGCAATAGCCGAGCTAACGACACCGGGACCCGAAACACCGACGTTTATAACGTTCTCGGGCTCTCCGATTCCGTGGAATGCGCCCGCCATAAAGGGATTATCCTCGGGCACGTTAGCAAACACAACGAGCTTTGCGCAACCGATAGAATCTCTGTCCTTGGTTAGAAAAGCCGCCCTTTTAACAGCGCTTCCCATCAGCTTGATAGCGTCCATATTGATGCCCGCCTTGGTGGAAGCAACGTTCACCGACGAGCAAACGAAATCGGTCTCCGCAAGCGCCTCGGGAATGATAGAGATCATATTTTCAGCGCCCTTCGTCATGCCCTTTTGAACGAGAGCAGAAAATCCGCCGATAAAGTTGATGCCAAGCGTCTTTGCCGCCCTGTCAAGCGTCTTCGCGATCTTGAAATATCCCTCGGGAGAGCATGCTCCGCCTATCAGCGAGATCGGAGTGACCGAAACACGCTTATTGACGATCGGAATACCGTATTTTTTCTCGATATCCTGACCCGTTGCAACGAGGTTTTCAGCGCTTTTGGTTATCTTGTCGTATATTTTTTCGCAAAGTCTATCTTCATCCTCGCTCACACAGTCGTAAAGCGAAATGCCCATCGTGATGGTTCGGATGTCGAGATTTTCTTCGCGGATCATATTTATAGTTTCGAGAATGTCTTTAACGTTAACCATAATTTCTCCGATCAGACGTGATGCATGCTATTGAAAATATCC
>CAZQLJ010000072.1:0-8293 GCA_964594085.1 uncultured Clostridium sp. | reverse complement strand
GAATATTGGTGTCTGCGGCGGCGCAGATACTTCAAAATTCGGGACGGGACGAGCAATCGACGCTCGTGGTCATCGCAGGGATCATCGTGGTGCTGATAATGCTCGTGGGCGAGATCGAGAAGCTCTTTGAGCTTGTGATCTCGGTGTTCGGATTTTAATGAGCGAATATCTTTTCAAGGTCTTCGGAGTTGCCTTGATCGCGGCAATGCTGATCACGCTGTTTCGCAAGTGGGGAAGTGATTTTTCCACTCTGCTAAAAGTGTCGGCGGGTGCTATCGTTGCCGCGGCTTGTGTCAGTGGGATCGCGCCGATCGTTGAGTACGTGCGTGATCTTGGCGAGGCATCTTTGCCGTGGGAAACGGTGGAGGGAATGCTGCGCGTCCTGGCGGTCGCGATGGTGACGCATATTTGCGCCACTATATGCCGTGATTGCGGGGAAGCGACGCTTGGCGGATATCTGGAGTTTGGGGGCAAGGTGGAGATAATCGTCCTGACTTTGCCGATGATAAAGGACATAGTGGAGACAATGGTGGGGATATTATGACTAATAAGCGGTAAAAAGGGTGACGAAAATGACAAGAAGAATAAAATTTGCCGTGATCTGCCTGTTTTTTGTGATTTTAGTGGCAACAATTCCGCTGAACGTGCACGCTTTCACCACTCTTGATGAAAAACGCACGTATAATTGCGAGCAAATCACCACTTATTCACCACAATGCGACAAAAAACTGTACTCTCTCACCACTGAAGCGCCAAAAATATGTGATTTAATGAAATCATCCCCCACTTTGACTAAAAAAAGCCACTCGGACGGCGAGATCTCACCCGAGGAAACTCTACCCGACGAATACGACGAGTTTATCGACTCTCTGCCCGATGGGGTAATCGATTCGCTACCCGACTCGGCTTTTTCATCCGATTCCACCGAGATACTCGGCGCGGCAGAGCAGCTAGGCAGCGTGAGCTATCTCTTGGAGACGCTTTTGGACTCGTTCGGCGGTTCGATCGGTGAGCTTTTGCCAACGCTCGCGCTGCTTTGCGGCATTGTGATCTTGTCGGCGGTCTGCCACCTTTTCGCCTCAAATCTCGGCGGCTTGTCGGCTGCGGTAAGCTTCGCCTCGCGGCTGATCTCGTTTTGTGCCATAGCCGCCTCGGCGGTCTCCTCGCTCTCAAGACTGCGCGACTATTTCGATTCGCTCTTCTCGGCTGTCGCGTCCTTTCTGCCGCTGACAAGCGTTCTCTATGCCTCGGGCGGCAATCTGACCGCCGCGGCATCGGGCACGATCACGCTGAACGCTATTCTCTCTGTCTGTCAGCTTATTTTCACCAAGACCGTAATTCCCGTTTTCTCGGTCTGCCTTTCTATGTCGCTGCTCTCGATCTTTGACAGTGTCGGCGGGTTTGCCGCGCAGTCGATCTCCGCGACGGTCAAAAAATGGTACACCACCGCGCTCGCTTTCGTGATGATGATCCTCACCACCGCGCTCGCCGCCCAGACGATCCTGTCCTCTAAAGCCGATAACGCCGCTATGAAGGGAATGAAGTTCGCCGCGAGCAGCTTTATTCCGGTCTCGGGCGGCGCAGTGTCTTCGACACTCGGTACGCTCGCCGCTTCGGTCGAGCTTATGCGCGGTGCCGTCGGTGTCATCGGTGTCGCCGTTATTCTCCTTTTGCTGATACCGATTATCGTTGAGCTCGCGCTCTTGCGCGGTATCTTCGCATTAGCCGCCTTTCTCGCAGGCATGCTCGGTTGCTCCTCCGAGCACAAGCTGCTCACCGAGATCGGTAACCTCTACGGCTACCTTGAGGGCGTTGCCGTTCTTTCTTCCGTCGTCTTTATTGTCGCTTTCGCTATCTTCGCCGCAACTTGCTCTGCTGTTGGGTAGGGGGAGTTAGCGAAGAAAACGATTTTCTCTTCTTTTCTTGAAAGAAAAGAAGCAAAAGAACTTCCCGTATATTTTGGGTGCTTTTAGGGTGACGGAGGATTTTTCGCTGCGCCACCAAAGGTGTCTTGCTAAAAAAATCCCTGTCTTTCGTTTATGCGTTGTAAGGGTTTAGAACCCAACCGATATTGTGTAACTTATTTTAAAGTATCTTTAAGTTAAAGTTAGATGAAATGTCTTGGGTTCTATACGGTAGGGCGTATGTCATCTCAGTAGGCTGACTTTTTCGGCTTGCCGAAAAATCAGCGTCATTCCACCCTTGTTAGAACTCCAAATACAGGAAGTTTTTGAGGGTTTTAGGGAACTTTTTTCCAAAAAGTTCCCTAAGAACTCGTTGCATTTGCTAACTTCCCAAAAACCAATCAGGAGAACGAAATGCCAATAAAAATACCGAATGATCTGCCTGCGGTACAGACGCTTGCAGACGAGAACATATTTGCGATGACGGAAACTCGTGCGATCACGCAGGACATAAGACCGCTGAAGATACTGTTGCTCAATCTTATGCCCAAGAAGATCGAGACCGAGACGCAGATCTCGCGAATTTTAGGAAACACACCGCTTCAGATAGAGCTGACCTTGATACGCACGCAGTCGCATCAGTCGACGAACACGGCGCAGGAGCATCTGCTTGCCTTTTACAAGACCTTCCCAGAGGTCAAGGGTGAGAAATACGACGGAATGATCATCACGGGTGCGCCCGTTGAGATGATGGAATTCGAGGAGGTCGACTACTGGGCAGAGCTTTGCGAGATCATGGAATGGAGCAAGACTCACGTGCACAGCACGATGCATATTTGCTGGGGCGCGCAGGCGGGCTTGTACTATCATTACGGCATCGGGAAGCACGTGCTTGATGAAAAGCTTTTCGGTGTGTTCTCGCACCGCGCCGACCACAAAAAATCGATGCTGTTGCGCGGCTTTGACGACGAATTTTACGTTCCTCACTCGCGCCACACGGCTGTGAACAAGGAAGACATAGAGGCTATTGACTGCTTGCGAATTCTTGCATCGAGCGACGAGGCGGGAGTTCACATCGTTTCGAAGATCGGCGGCAGACAGTTCTTCGTGATGGGTCACTCGGAGTACGACCCCTTGACGCTTGACGCCGAGTATCGCAGGGATCTCTCGGCGGGCTTGCCGATCAAGCCTCCCGTGAATTATTACCGAGACAATGACCCGAATAACGAGCCTGTCGTTCGTTGGAGGTCGCACGGAAGCCTTTTGTTTATAAATTGGCTTAATTACTTCGTCTATCAATCGACTCCTTACGACTTGAAAACACTTTGATAAGCTTTGATAAAAAAAGCGGGGAAATCCCGCTTTTTTTGTCTGTTTTGCGGATTTGGGAAGGTAAAAAATGGCAGATTTTTGATTTTATAATGTTTGCGTGGCGATGGAGGGGAAAAAGTAAATTTTTTAGTTGAAATCGGTTGACAATATTGATAAAAATGGTTTTTTATGCATTGGTTATATTGTGCAATCTGTTAAAAAACACGAAATTGACAAAAAAATATCAAAATCTTGTTGACTTATTGGTATATAATATGATATAATATACAGGAATGAGTTTGCTCCGAAGTGAGCGATTTCGGACTTGAGACAAGATCTTTTTGGTCGGGTCTTCCGTACGGGAGGACAAGCTTGGTGTGACTCAAAAAAACAAAATAAAAGAGGGAAAAAACATGAAAAGAATTTTCGCTATGTTACTCTGCCTTTGCATGGTAGTTGCAATCGTTGCTTGCGACACTCCTGCAAAAGAAGCTGACTACAAGCTCGGTATGGGCGTTGTAGTAAGCATGGATAGCTCCAAGACCGGCACTGCTCAGGTCGACGCTACCGTTGCTACCGTTGTAACTGATGCTGACGGTAAGATCGTTGCTTGCCGCATCGACGTTGCACAGAACAAGATGACTGTTACCGACGGTGCAGTTGATACCGCTGCTACCTTCAAGACCAAGATGGAGCTTGGAGATGACTACGGTATGGCTCCCGTTAAGATCGATAACGACGGTAACGGCGTTACCAAGGAGTGGTACGAGCAGGCTAAGGCATTCGAGTCCTACGTTGTAGGCAAGACCGTTGCTGAGGTTGAGGCTATCAAGACCCAGGAAGCTAACGGCCACCAGATCGCTGTTGACCAGGCTCTTCTCGACGCTGGTTGCTCCATGCAGATCACTGACTTCATCGCTGCAGTTGTTAAGGCTTGCAAGGATGAGCAGGGCATGAGCTTCAAGACCGCTTCCGAGTTCACTCTCGGCGTAGCTGCAAACACCACCGCTGCTGAGTCCACTGCTGCTACTGCAGAGGCAAACGGCACTGTAAAGATGTACACCGACTTCGCTGCAACCGTTGTTGTTGACGGCAAGATCGTTGCTGCTCTTAACGACGCTATCCAGCCTAGCATCGCTATCAACGCTGCAGGCGAGATCGTTGAGAAGGCTTACAAGGCAACCAAGAGAGAGCTCAAGGACGAGTACGGCATGGCTCCTGCTCTTGACTACGGCATGGACTGGAACGGTGACGGTAAGGTTCTCGAGTGGTACCTTCAGTCCGCTGAGTTCTCCAAGTACGTTGTAGGCAAGACTGCTGCTGAGGTTGAGGCTATGGCTACTAAGGAAGTTGAAGGCAAGGGTTACGTTATCTCTGCTGAGGACGCTCTCCTTACCGCCGGCTGCACCATTCAGATCACCGCTATCAAGGCTGTAGTTGCAGAGGCTGTTAAGAACGCTAGATAATTAAATAATTCAGGAGATAGGAATTTTGAAGCTTATCAAAACCCTACTCTGTCTATTCATGGTTTTGGGGCTGCTCGTCGTTATGACGGGCTGCCCTGAAACTGCGAATAAGGCAGAACCGAAGGGAATGGTTTATTTCACTTTCTTTGACACCGTTTCCTATATTTACAGCTACAAAGTGGAAACTGACGAGCAATTCGGGAAGAATTGCGAGGGTGTTTCAGAGATGCTTGAAGAATACCATCGCCTTTTTGATATTTATCACGAATACAGCGGTGTTGTCAACCTGTGCACGCTCAATAAGAACGCGGGCGGGAAGGCAATGGTAGTTGATGAAAAGCTCATCGACTTTTTGCTCTATGCCAAGGAGCTGTATACGCTCACGGGCGGCGAGATGAATATAATGATGGGTGCTGTGTTGCGCCCCTGGCATGATTGCAGGGAAGCGGCGAGTACCGGTTCGGCGAATGCGTCTATTCCCGAACAAGAGATGCTTGACGAGGCGGCAGAGCACGTTGATTTTTCTCTGCTTGAGATCGACGAGCAGAATTTGACGGTCAGAATAACCGATCCCGAGGCTTCGATCGACGTCGGCGCTCTCGGTAAGGGATACGCCACCGAAAAGGCGGCGCAGTATCTCATAGAAAAGGGTGTGAGCAGCTACGTGCTCAACATCGGCGGAAATATCCGCATAATCGGTCAAAAACCCGACGGCTCGGGCTGGTTGACCGGAATTAAGGACCCCTTTGATCCCGAGTCCTACGCAAAGCGTATCACGATCTCTGACGTGTCCTGCGTGACCTCGGGTATTTACGAAAGATATTTCGTTGTTGACGGGGTTCGTTATCACCACGTTATTGACAAGGACACGCTGATGCCGTCCGAGCATTTTGCTTCGGTCACGGTCATCACATCCGACAGCGGACTTGCCGACGCGCTCTCCACGGCTCTGTTCTGTATGAGCTACGAAGACGGTCTTGCGCTCGTTCAGTCGATCGGGGGAGTTGAGGTGTTCTGGGTAGCCAACGACGGTACCCAATATATGACCGATGGCTTTGCGGCTCTGGTCAGCGAATAATTTTGCCGCACGCGCGGCTATTGAATTTGAAAGCAATTTGTTTGAATATTCATATTTAAAACAATTAATCTAAATAAAAAAACACGGAAAAGGAGAAATTATTTTGGGAAGAAATATTTCATCTTTGCATGTGCCCCACAATAAGCATACTGCGGCTTGCGTTCCCGTGCGTATCGAAACGCCGAAGGAAGTTATACTGCCGATGAATATGCATTCGGGTCACGATGCCGAACCCATCGTACAGGTTGGCGATTACGTTCGTGTCGGCCAGCTTGTCGCAAGGGAAGAGGGTAGATTCTCTTCTCCCGTACACGCTACCGTTTCGGGTACTGTCACCGCGATCGCTCCTATGGAGGTTGCGGGCGGCGAGACTCTCGCTATCCACATCGAGAGCGATGGTCTTATGGAGATCGATCCTTCGGTCAAGGCTCCCGAGTTCAGCGATTGTGACGGATTCCTTCAGGCAGTCAGAGACGGCGGTATCGTCGGTCTCGGCGGCGCGGCTTTTCCCACCTGGGCAAAGTTCAACGAGGCTAAAAACCCCGATTACAAGGTCGACACCGTGCTCGTTAACGCGGCAGAGTGCGAGCCTTATATCACAAGTGACCACAGAATGATGCTCGCACATCCCGAGCTTATCGCGGACGGTATCGAGTATCTTCGCAAGTATATGAATGAATATCTTGGCAATGCCAAGTTTATGATCTGCATCGAGAAGAACAAGGCAGACGCTATCGAGGTTCTTAAAAAGACCTTTGAGGGCAAGGACTACGTTGTTATCCACGAGCTCAAGACCATCTATCCTCAGGGCGCAAAGCAGGTAATGCTTTACAACGCTACGGGCAGAGTTGCGGTTGCGGGCAGACGTTTCCCCTCGTTCGGAGCGCTTATCGTAAACGTTTCCTCTCTTGCCAAGATGGCTGAATATCTCAACACGGGTATGCCCCTCGTTGAGAGAATCGTTACCGTTGACGGTCCTGCAGTTGAGAAGCCTATGAACCTTATCGCTCCTATCGGAACGAGAGTAAGCGAGCTTCTCAAGTACACGGGTCTTAAGAGCGAGCCCGGCAAGGTCGTTATGGGCGGTCCTATGAACGGTACTGCTATCTGCTCGGCTGACGATCCTATCGTTAAGATCTCTAACTCGGTTCTTATCTTCGACGAAAAGAACTCGGTTCTTCCCGAGGCTTCTCCCTGCATCAACTGCGGTCGTTGCATGGAAAAGTGCCCCGTTGGCATCAGCGTGCCTATGGTCGACAAGGTAATGTCGGTTGAAAAGGAAGAGAGAAGAGTAAAGCTTCTCATCGACACGGGCGTTCGTCAGTGTGTTGACTGCGGTTGCTGTACCTACGTTTGCCCTGCAAACCGTCCCTTGCTTGAGATCAACAAGAAGGCAAGATCCTATCTTAAAAAATATGCTGCCGCACAGAAGGAAAAAGAGGGAGGTGCAAAGGCATGAGTAGACTTCATATCTCTCCCGCACCTCACATTCACGAAAAGGGTGCGTCGGTAAATCGAGTAATGCTCGACGTTATCATCGCGATGATCCCCGCGGCTCTCGTTGGAATCATCTTCTTCGGACTCAAGGCTCTTTGGATCATTCTCACCTGCGTTGCAAGTGCGGTTATTTCCGAGTTCCTTTTCAATCTCTGTGCTCACAAAAAGCAGACTATCGGCGACCTTTCCGCCGTAGTTACCGGTCTGCTCCTCGCGCTCAACCTGAGCACCGAGGTCAAGCTCTGGCAGTGCGCTGTAGGTAGCGTTTTTGCTATCGTAGTAGTTAAGTGCTTCTTCGGAGGCATCGGTAAGAACATCGTTAACCCCGCTATCGCGGCTCGTGTATTCATGCTTCTTACCTTCGGTTCGGTTGCAGCCGTTTCCAAGATCGCTCCTTTGTTTGATCTCGGATTCCTCGGAAATGCCGTTCCTGAGATCGTTGCAGGTGCAACTCCTCTCGCTTCTCTTAACGCAGGCGTTGAGGGTGCTGCTAACGCTCCCACCGTTCTCCAGCTTCTCGTTGGTGCACACGGCGGTACAATCGGTGAGACCTGCGCTATCGCGCTTCTTCTCGGCTTCGTTTATCTCGTAGCGAGAAAGGTCATCAAGTGGTACGTTCCCGCTTCGTTCGTAGCGACCGTTTTCGTTTGCTACCTCATCTTCGGCGGATTTGACATTACCTTTGCTCTCCAGCACGTTCTCGCGGGCGGTCTTCTCCTCGGTGCTATCTTTATGGCGACCGACTACGTTACGACTCCCACCACCAATCTCGGCAGAATCGTATTCTGTGTCGGCGCAGGTCTTCTGACCTTCGTTATCAGACAGTTCGCAAGCTATCCCGAGGGCGTTTCGATCGCTATACTTACTATGAACCTTCTTACTCCCTTCATTTACGACTGGACCAAGAAGAGAACTCTGGGAGGTGTTAAATAATGAAGCTTATTAAGACAATACTGATACTTCTCGTTATTTGCGCCGTCTTCGGAGCCGCAATGTTCGGAATCAATTTCTACACGGGCCCCATGATCGAGGCTAAC
>CAZQLJ010000071.1:0-8307 GCA_964594085.1 uncultured Clostridium sp. | reverse complement strand
AGAGGTCGCCTGTTGTGCCTGTCTGAACACCGATTGTGGCCTCAATCTTGCCCGTGGAAATAGGATCAAGTGCAGAGGTAGGCTCGTCCATCAAAAGCACCTTGGGGCTTGCGGCAAGAGAACGGGCAATGCAGAGTCTTTGCTGCTGACCGCCACTCATACCGAGAGCGTTTTTACGAAGTCTGTCCTTTACCTCATCCCAAATGCTTGCACGGCGAAGTGATTGTTCTACGATCTCGTCAAGCTCGCTCTTTTTAGTGATGCCGAAGGTTCTCGGAGCAAAAGCGATATTATCGTAAATGCTCATCGGGAACGGATTAGGCTTTTGAAACACCATACCGACGTTCTTGCGAAGAACGTTCACGTCGGTTTCCTTGTCGAAGATATCTACACCGCCGATGCGGTATTCGCCTTCAACACGACACCCCTCCACAAGGTCATTCATTCTATTAAATATTTTAAGAAAAGTAGATTTTCCGCATCCCGAAGGCCCTATAAGAGCCGTAACTTGTTTTTCGGGAATCTCTATGTTTATATTTTTCAAAGCGTGGAAATCACCGTAGTAAAGGTTGCAGCCCTTGGCGGTGATATCCATACTACCTATAAATTCATTCATTTTGCATCTCCATATGTTGATTTTCTGATTAGATTGCCAATCCAACCTGCGAGCAGGTTCAGTAGCATAACAAAGACAAGAAGCACGACAGCCGTTGCCGCCGCCTCATCGGGATACCCGTGGCTTGCGAAATAGTAGATGTCGAGAGCAAGGCTTGTGCCCGGTGCCATCAGCGTTTCGGGGACTTTATTAACGACCATACCGATGGTAAGAATAAGCACGGCACTTTCCGAAACGACACGACCGATTGCGAGAATAACTGCAGTTACAATACCGTCTGCGGCAGAAGGAAGGACGATCTTGAAAACAGTTCTGACCTTGCTTGTACCGAGCGCATAAGCGCCTTCACGAAGTCCGCCCTGCACGGAAAGCAGGCTCTCCTGTGTAGATCTGACAATGGTAGGCAGGATCATAATGGCAAGGGTGATACCGCCTGCGAGCATTGAATAGCCCCAACCGAAGGTAACCACGAAAATCAGATAGCCGAACAAACCGTAAACGATACTCGGAATGCCTGCGAGAGTTTCAGTAGCGACCTGAACGATCTTAACGAACTTGCCCTTATTGTTCGTATATTCGACAAGGAAGATAGCGCTTGCTACACCGATAGGAACGGCAATAATAGCGGCTATGCCGACAAGCTGAAGTGTGCCGATAAACGCAGGGAGAATCGAAGGAGTGTCCTTATAATCCCCAAAAAGAAGATCTAAAGAAAGTTTATCAACTCCGTTTATAAGCACGTATGCAACGACTGCCACGAGTGCGATCAAGGAAATTACGAGCGCGACTATGCTAACGTATTTGAGTGCAGAATATAGCTTTCTCATTTCTTTGCACCTCGTTTTTCCTTCTTGTCGGCGACTTTGTCGCAATTGTCCTTTTTGAGTAGTGAAAAGCTGACGTTGAGTATCAGAGTAAATACGAACAGCACAACACCCGTTGCAATCAAAGCGGATAAAGCATCGCCCGACAGTTCAAGCGCTCCCATCGCAATGTTTGCCGTCAAGGTTCTTACACTTTGGAACACACTCTCAGGCATTTCAGGGCTTCCACCGATAACCATAATAACCGCCATAGTCTCCCCGATAGCTCGTCCGATAGCGAGTACAACTCCGGCAAGAATACCGCTTTTTGCGGCAGGCAGCATAATTTTAAACGTGGCTTGCTCTTTGGTCGCACCGAGTGCAAGCGCGCCTTCATAGTAGGTATTAGAAACGCTATTCAAGGAATCGAGGCTTACGCTGACGATGGTGGGCAAAATCATGATTCCAAGAACGAGCGAAGCCGAAAAAATACCGTAGCCAACACCCGTAGGTGAAACGTAATCTCTTACGAAAGGCACGATGATCGTCATACCGAACAGGCCGAAGATAACCGAAGGAATGCCTGCAAGCAGATTGATCATTTGCCTGATGGGAGCAACGAGTTTCTTCGGGCAGAACTTGTAAAGTGCTATCGCCGTAAGAAGTCCTATGCCTATACCGATGATAACAGAAAGAGCCGTAACATAAAGAGATGCTACGATCATCGGGAATATCCCATAGCTTGGGGTGTCCGCAAACGGCGCCCAATCACTACCGAATATGAATTTTGCCAAGCCTGTCTTGGCGATAAACGGCACTCCGCTGACAAAGAGGAATACTGTAATCGTCGCAAGCGCGAGAATGGAAAAGACCCCTGAGAAAAGGAATACTCCGCGCATGACCTTTTCTCTCGCGTTTATAAATCCGTACAGATTTTTCATATTACTTCGTTACGCTGCCCCAGGTCTTGATAGCTGCGTCGCCGGCATCTACGTTGTAGATGTTCTTAAGATCCTCAAGAGAGAGGTTGTCAAAGGTGTTCGCCTTGTTTACGATGACAGCGATACCGTCCTTTGCCACCTCATAGTAGGTGCAGTTATCTGCCTTAGAAGAATTGAAGGCTTCGGAGATCATACCGAAATCGGAAACTCCGTTCTTTGCGTCGTTGTAGCCTGTACCGCTTCCGCCACCGCCAACGGTAACGCTGACACCGGCCTGCATTTCCTCAAATTTAGCCGCAAGCTTTTCCATCAGGGGCTTGAGTGAGGTAGAACCCGAAATTGCGATCTCGCCCGAAAGGCCGGGAACTGCGGTGTAAGAAACCGCGCCTTCCTTGGTGGAAACGTAGCCGTTATCGGAAATGATCGTCTGTGCATCAGAGCTCCTGAGGAATGTAAGGAATGCGGTATTGACTTCGCTCGCCACCATACTCTCTTGGTAAACGATGTTGAGAGGACGGGAAATCTTATAAGAACCGTTCTTGATATTCTCAAGAGTAGGCAGGACACCGTCAACCTTGAGAACTTTTACCTCGTCGGTGATGTAACCAAGGCTATCGTAACCGATTGCGAGGGGATTGCCCTTAACCTCTTGGAGTACTGCGGCGGTTCCCGTTGCAACGATAACGCCTGAAACGTCGGTCTTGCCCTTAAGTCCGATGATTTCCATAAATGCAGACTTTGTTCCGCTGCCGTCCTCACGAGTAACAACGCTGATGTTCTTGTTCTTGTCGAACTTTGCGCCACCGCAAGAGGTGAGCGCAGCGATCGAGCCGATCGTGAGAGCAAAGGCAAGTATAAGTACAAAAAACTTTTTCATGATTAAAATCTCCTTTTCTTTGTTTTGCACTATTATTATACCGCAAAGAAAAATTCTTAACCATCATAGTAAGGTATGAAGAATGTAAGTTTTTTGTAAAACAAAAAAAGTCAGCTTGTTCGAATTTTATGCAGTGAGATCTTAGATCGCACAAGCGTATCAAACAAAAAAACAGGAGGCTATCCTCCTGTTTTTTATAAATGCTAAAACGGTACTAACCGTTTTACTATTAAAGCTTGGAAAAACCAAAGCTGTTGACTAAGGCATCGATCTTTTCTCCGCGCTTGCACATAGGGCACTCGTGAGAGGGCGTGATGCTATAGCCTTCAAGGTCTTTGGGGTTGAACGCGGAGCGCACGGGAATATCTAGGCAGGAATCTGCCGTTGCAAATATTGACGCTATTCCCACGACTATGCCGCCGTAATAGCGAACCGCCTCAACAGCCGCCTTAGCGGTATATCCGGTATTGACGGATGCGGCAAGAATGAGCACGTGCTTACCCTGTATCATCGGAGCAAGTCCGTCACGGAAGATCATCTGACTTCCCGACGTGTGCTCGGGGGTAACGACGTAGATCGTCTGATGTGCGTTCATGTTCATAAATTCACCCTTTGTGAGCTCGGTAGCCATACAGGTTCCGATCACCTGAGTCTCGTCAAGACAGAGGATAGTATCAACTATCGTGTTTTGCTTGTAATATGCGGAAAGCTCCTTGGCAACTGCGCTCGCCTCGGAAAGACGCGATTTCTGAACAGTTACGTCGACGTAATAGTTCATGTGAGAATGGCTCGTTGCAAAATGTCCCTTTACAACGCGAAGGTGAAGGTTTTTGCCCTTCGTGCTTATTTTATAGGTCGCTAAGGTTGGCATGTCAGATCCTCCGTTAGTTTATGTATATCTATTTTACACCAAAAAAGCGGACATGTCAAGTAGGAATTTTGGCGCCGCATTTAAGTTAAAAACAGCACTCCGCCGTCCGAGAGATCAGAGTCCAAACAGCGCGCGCGCGTTTTCGCAAGTCCTTCGTACGATCTCGTCATACGGCAGAGAAAACACGTCTGCGACCGCTTTTGCGGTGTTTTGCATATACATCGAATTATTCATTTTTCCGCGATGCGGAACGGGAGCGAGATAAGGCGCGTCGGTTTCGATCAGGATTCTGTCAAGCGGTACGGCGGCGCAGGCTTCCCTTACCCTGCTTGCGTTTTTGAAGGTAACGGTTCCCGAGAAGGAGACAAACCAGTCTCTCTTGACCACTTCCTTGACCATCTCCGCGCTCATGCTACAGCTGTGCAACACCCCTCTCACCGATGGATATTTGCATAATAATTCAAAGGTGTCGCCGTGAGCGTCACGGTCGTGGATTATAACGGGAAGTCCCAATTCAGCCGCCAAAGCCATCTGCTTTTCGAAATATTCGCGCTGCAGACCCTTGTCCACGGGCTGCCAATAATAGTCAAATCCGATCTCTCCGATAGCGACGATTTTGTTCTCTTTTCGTGTATTTTTGTCACAAACGAGGGACTTTATTCTTGCAATTTCCTCGTCGGGAGAGAGTTTGCACTTGGTTTGAGCATCCTCGGGATGAATTCCGACCGCCGCATACATAAAATCATATTTTTTTGCCTGCTCGATACACAAAAGCGAGCTTTCATAGGTTGTTCCGACGTTTACAACACCGCCGACAAGTTCTTGGAACTCGGCGGAGGACAGAAGCGAGTCCGCGCCGCCCTCAAGGTCGTTGAACTTCGTGTCAAAATAGTGAGCATGTGAGTCAAAAAGCTTATCCATCAACGAAAATCGAACCTTTCTCCGATAACCTCGAGAGAGTTTTTGCCTCCCGACATTTCGGTTATTTTTTTGTTGAGCGCATCGACAAGGGTCGCCTTTATTGCGAAGCAAACGGTCACTTTATCGGTAAAATCGGTGCTGTCTATGATCGCGTTAAAGGTAGGCAACACGACCGAATATTTCTGATAGTCCGAATAAGAGCAGGCAAGCGAGAGCTCGGTGTATTTTTCGTAGGTAACGATCTCTGCCGCGTCGAGCGCAACCTTGGCGCCGTGCGAATATGCCCTTACAAGACCACCTGCGCCAAGCAAAATGCCGCCAAAATATCTCGTAACGACTACTACGGCGTCGCAAACTCCGCTTTTTCGGATAGTCTCAAGCATAGGAACTCCCGCGGTGCCCTGCGGCTCGCCGTCGTCGGAATATCTTGCAACAATTCCACCCTTAAGCAGATACGCCCAGCAGTTATGCGTTGCATCCGAATATTCTTTTTTCTTTGCCTTGACGAACTCCATCGCCTCCTCCTCGGAGGTGATATGCTTCGCGTGGCCTATAAAAAGCGAGCGTTTTTCCTCAAATTCGTCGCTTCCCTCACCTGCAAGTGTGGTATAAAGCTCGGGGACGGTATCTGTACTCATAATTGATTCCTTTGAAGTTGATTTTGATTGTTTGACTTAATAATCTTCGTCCGATATCGGAGGATTGGTATCGTATTTGCGGAGCATTCCGCGTGTCTTGGAGTCAACGATCGCCTTGACCGTGACAAACTCCGCGCCGTACTCAACGTCCTCAACCGTAGCGTCCTTATAAAGACGGTTGAGAGCGCCCTGCTCGGCATTGGGGATTCTGAAGGTAACGCTACACTTGTCGCCGTGGATTATCTTTTGCAGCATCTCTGCGAGCACGTCACAGCCCTTGCCCGTCAGTGCCGAAATGTGCACCACGTTCTGTCTGTCGCGAGTGCGGTCGATAACGGGATCGTCGTAAGCGCCCTTGTCGCACTTGTTAAAGACGTACAAGGTCGGCTTATCCGCCGCGCCAAGCTCCTCGAGGGTCTGCTCGGTGCATTCAAGCTGCGAGAGATACTCGGGGTCGCTTGCGTCGATAACTATCATAATTATATCGGAATACACCGCCTCATCGAGCGTTGAACGGAATGCCTTGACGAGATGGTGAGGAAGCTTTTTGATAAATCCGACCGTGTCGGTAAGCAGTACCGTCTCGCCTCCGGGGAGAGCGAACTTTCTTGTGGTGGGGTCAAGCGTTGCGAAAAGCTTGTCCTCGGCAAGAATGCCTGCATCGGTGAGTGTGTTGAGCAAAGTTGATTTACCTGCGTTGGTATATCCGACGATCGCGATCTTTTTAAGGCCGCTTCTGTCTCTTGCCGCGCGCATCGTCTTTCTGGTGTTGGCAAGTCGCTCAAGCTCTTCCTCAAGCGCAGTGATCCTTCTCTTAATATGTCGGCGGTCGCTTTCAAGCTTCGATTCGCCGGGACCTCTTGTGCCGATTCCGCCGCCCAGACGGGATAGCTCCGCGCCCTGACCGATAAGTCTCGGTGCGGTATATTTGAGCTGGGCGAGCTCGACCTGCAATTTTCCCTCTCCGCTTGTCGCGTGCAGAGCAAAAATATCCAATATGAGCATGGAACGGTCGATCACGTTGACTTCGTTGCCGATGTCGTCCTCAAGATTTCTTATCTGCGCGGGAGAGAGCTCCTCGTCGAAGATCACGAGCTTGACTCCGTTACCCGCGCAAAGCTCGCTTATCTCTGCCACCTTGCCTTTACCTATAAGCGTTCTTGGGTCGGGAGTGCTCTTGTTCTGCAGCACGGTGGCGAAGACCTCTCCACCCGCGGTGTCGAGCAGCTGACCGAGCTCGTATATGGACTTTTCTGCCTCCTCGGCGTCCGCGCTGTCGGTGACTATGCCTACGAGGATGGCTTTTGTCTTGATATCGTTTTCTTTTATATTCACGAAAGCTCCTTTCTGTGCGTTAAAGCTGTATATATTATTGACGTTTTTTAGTCGCAAACGGCAGAAAATAAAAAATTGCGCAGTACTGTTGTACGTGCGCAATTTTCTATTGCAGAGAGCTCTGCCCTCTTTGTGCGGAGATTACTTCTTGAAGTTTTCGAGTCTCTTCTTGAACTTATCAACGCGTCCGCCTGCATCGACAAACTTCTGCTTACCGGTGAAGAAGGGATGGCACTTGGAGCAAACTTCAACTCTGATCTCGGAGCCCTTGGTGGACTTCGTTACAACGGTTTCACCGCACGCGCATCTGATTACGCACTCTACATACTTGGGCTGGATAGCTTCTTTCATTTTATTATACCTCACAAAATTATTTCGCTGTTAGTTGGCAGCGATTTCACAAGTAGAGTTATTATATCACTATTTTTTTGCATTGTCAAGGGCTTTTTGCGATTTTTTTGCATATTTTTTGCCGATTCCCCTCGCGGTAGCTACCTTTGGGACAAAAGCTTGTTAACACAAGTGAGCCCGTTTGCATATTTTTATATCAGGAGATACCAAATACGCAAACGGAGGACGGCTTATGAATACACAACAAGATAGCGGATACGGCTATATGATAGTGCGCGTGACCACGGCGAGAGGGGCGATACCGCTTGAGAATGCCATTGTCACCGTACATAATTACGATCCCGAATTTGACGGAGGCAGAGGCGACGTGATCGCGGTATACACGACGGATCGATCGGGACTTACCGAGCGCTTTGCTCTTCCTGCCCCTCCGCGCGAGCTTTCGATGAAGCCGGGAAACGGAAAGTCATACGAGACCTATAATCTCAGCGTGACCAAGGAGGGATATTATCAGCAATATTACGCCAATGTGCCCGTATTCGAGGGTATAACGGCGGTTCAGAACGCAGATATGATCCCCTTGCCCGATAACGGTCAGATCGACAACAAGACGATTGAGGACAATATTTTCTTTGAGACCGAAAATCCCGCGCTTGAAGTAAAACGCACAAAACCGAGTCAGGAGGAGTAATATGCCAAACACACCATACATTCCCGAGTTTATAACGGTGCATCTCGGTCCACCCGATTCAGATGCGCCGAACGTGACGGTGCCATTCGTTGACTACGTTGCGAACGTGACCTCAAGCGAGATATACCCCACCTGGCCCGAGAGCGCGATCCGCGCCAATATGTACGCGCAGATATCCTTCGTGCTCAACCGTATCTACACCGAATATTACCGCTCAAGAGGCTATGATTTCGACATAACCAACAGCATCGCCATCGACCAAT
>CAZQLJ010000070.1:0-8453 GCA_964594085.1 uncultured Clostridium sp. | reverse complement strand
CAACTTTGCTCCCATCAACGAATGGAATCGCGAGCACATCTGGAAGCACGGCTGCCTTTTAGAGCCCTCCGAGCTGCTTGAGAGCGCTTTGGGCGAAAAATTCGATCCCTCTTACTATACTGATTATCTTGAGACAAAGTATTCGAAGATATACTCTCTTTAAAAATATCGAAAATAAACAAACGGATTTTCTCTCGCTTGCATATTTTTATATAAAGTGCTTTGAGAAAAATGCCCCAAAGGTATTGAAATAAAGGGAATTTTGTGCTATAATAAATCATCACTTTAGTTCGCTAAATCAAAACGCGCGGTTGCGTTTGCGTAATGGAGGTCATATGGAAAAGATGAAGGTCGGCGTCGTTGGCGCCACGGGTATGGTTGGTCAGAGATTTCTCTCTCTGCTTGCTGATCACCCTTATTTTGAAGTTATAAAGCTTGCTGCTTCTAAAAACAGCGCAGGCAAGACCTATGCAGAGGCTCTCGGAGGACGCTGGAAGCTTGCGACTCCCATGCCCGAGAAATATGCGGATATGGTCGTTATTGACGCGGAAAACATCGACGAGATGAAGGATTGTCAGTTCGTTTTCTGCGCGGTAAATATGAAAAAGGACGAGATCAAGGAGCTTGAATACAAGTACGCAAAGGCCGAGATCCCCGTGGTTTCGAACAACTCGGCTCACCGTTGGACTCCCGACGTTCCTATGGTCATTCCCGAAATAAACCCCGAGCATCTTGAGGTCATCAAAGCTCAAAGAGAAAGACTCGGAACAAAGCGCGGCTTTATCGCAGTTAAGCCCAACTGCTCTATTCAGGCTTACGTGCCCGAGCTGACTCCCCTTCTTAAGTACGGCATCAAGGAGGTCGTTGCGACCACGTATCAGGCGATTTCGGGCGCGGGCAAGACCTTTAACGAATGGCCCGAGATGATCGACAACATTATTCCCTTCATCGGTGGCGAGGAGGAAAAGAGCGAGCAGGAGCCTCTGCGCGTTTGGGGTAAGGTCGAGAACGGCGAGATCGTCAAGGCTGACGGCCCCGTGATCACCACCCAGTGCATTCGCGTTCCCGTTACCGACGGTCACACGGCGGCGGTGTTCGTAAAGTTTGAAAACAAGCCCACCAAGGAGCAGATACTTGAGGATTGGAAGAATTTCAAGGGTCTTCCCCAGGAGCTTGGTCTTCCGAACGCGCCCGAGCAGTTCGTTACTTATTTTGAGGAAGATAATCGTCCTCAAGCGAAGCTCGACCGCGACATTTACGGCGGCATGGGTGTCAGCGCAGGCAGACTTCGTGAGGACAGCTTGTTTGACTACAAGTTCGTCGGTCTTGCGCACAACACGCTTCGCGGCGCGGCAGGCGGCGCGGTGCTTATCGCGGAGCTGCTTTACAGACTCGGTTATTTTGATTGATTTAGAGATAAAAAGAGAGACGTGAAGCCCAACTTCTCATAAGTCTCATAAGGATAATAAAAGCAGATAATCGCTCATAACAGCTGATTATCTGCTTTTTATTTATATTAAACATTTCAAATAAATGGATACTTGGTTTCCTTTAGCATTTGTAAAAACAAGTTCGCTTGTTTCAAAGCCAAGAGAACAATGTAACGCTATACTTGCGGCATTATTGGTTCGAATCTGTTGCGAAACTATTTTGAACCCCTTTTCTTTTGCAATTTGACAAGCACATATCATTGCTTCTTTGGCAAAGCCTTTTCTTCGGTACTCGCAAAAAACCTCCGGTCCAATCGATACGACTTCTGATGTATGTTGATATAACGAAATAGCGCCCACGATTTTCTCGTCAGATACAATAGCAAACATCTCAAAATACTTGCCATTGAATTGTTTTTCGTTCCAATCACAAATAAGAGCTTCTACCTGCTCTTTGGATAAATTCGAATACCAACGTTCTTGCAATTCCAAAGCATCTTCTTTTTTTAAATTTCTCAAAAGTATCATTACATTTCCTCTTGTTTTATCACCAGCTTCGCCTTTGTTTTACAAAGGCACAGAGCAAATCTCATACCCCTATTCTTCTGTATTTAGACGCTGTAAACTCCACTTCATCGGGTTTTCGTAGATGTATTTAACATGCTTTTCGTAATCTTGACGATTCCTAATAACATGATCAACAAAAAGTTTTTGCCAGATAGAACTGCCAATACGTTTTGTGATATACCCCTTTAATTGTTGCACCACTCTCGACATTGTAGGGGCGACCATCGGTCGTCCGTATTCGTCGGCACGAACGATCAATAGTAAATGAATATGATCGGGCATGATCACATAACAATCAACATCTAATGCAGGATATATTGAAGGAATATTGTTTATTGCTTCATCAACAATATTTCCATATTGCGACAAAGTGATATCTTGCGGACGACCGATGGTCGCCCCTACGTTTTCCCAAAAATAATTGCGCCGTTCCGATGTACATATTGTTAAGAAATATCCTCCCGAGGAGCTGCAATCATAATTCTTTAACCGAATATCTTTTCTTTTTGGCAATTCTTTTTCATTATTCATATTTATCACCCGTTCCATTATAACACAAATCGGCAGAGAAAACAATATCTCTGCCGAAATTTGTTGGTGTATCCGTAGGGGCGTGCATTGCACGTCCGCGGACGACCGATGGTCGCCCCTACAATACGTTAGGTGAACTTTCTTATGAAAAAGCTCTCTTTTTTACTTTTTAATTATTGTATATTTACCCTCGCCGATAAATTCAAAGGTGTCGGCATCGAAGTCGTAGACTATTTCCGCTACGGTGTCGAGCGACTCGCAAAAGACCTGAAATGATCTTTTTCTATAATTGATATGGGGAAAGCTCTCTGTAAGCTTTCCCCATATTCGTTTTCATAAAGATCAATCCTCGGACTCGGACTCGTCGTCATCCTCGTCCTTATCCTTGAGCTTCTTTTTCTTTTTCTTGTCCTCGTCGTCTTCAGACTCGTCGTCTTCATCCTCATCGTCAGAGACGCGCTCCTTAACGGTAACGATCGTGGCTTCGATGTGGTGATCGACCACGGACTCCGTCTTAATAACGAGGTCGTCGGTCTCGGTGATGATCTCAAGGCCCGTTCCGTCGTCGGGAACCTCTCCGAGAAGTCCGAATATGTATCCGCCGAAGGTATCGCAATCCTCGGCATCAAACTCAACGCCGATAGATTCGGTTACCTTTTCAAGCGATGCAGAGCCGAGTATCTTCCAATTATCGTCGTCAAGCTTGACTATTTCCTCGACCTTGACGTCTTCCTTATCGCCCATGTCACCCACGAGCAGCTCAAGCAGGTCGTGGATCGTGATAACTCCACTCGTTCCGCCGTATTCGTCGACGACGACGGCAAAGTAGGTTCTCGATTCCTTCATATTGGTGAAAAGCACGTCTGCTTTCATGTTTTCGGGCACGAAATAAGGCTTTTCTGCCGCTTTTGCGATCGCATCCTCAATGCTTTCACACTCTGCACGGAAGAATTTTCTAATATTCAAAACGCCCACGATATCGTCGGCATCCTCGCCGCAGATGGGGTAAAATCCGTGTCTTGACTGAATGATCTTCTCTCTCCACTCCTCGAGCGAGTCCTCTTTATAGAGCATATCGACCTCACGACGATGCGTGCAGACCTCGGAGATCAGTATATCGTCGAACTCGAAGATGTTTTGTATCATCTCGTTCTCCATACTGTCGATCGTTCCCTTTTCACTACTCGTGTCAAGGATTATACGTATCTCCTCCTCGCTTGCGGCTTCCTCCTCCTCGTGAGGATTGATGCCAAACATACGAAGTATACCGTTAGTGGTCTTTGTAAGCACCCAAACGAACGGAGCAAAGATGCAAGACGTAAAGCGAATAAAGCCCGAAAGTGCAAGCGAGACCTTTTCCGCATTCTTCATTGCCATTCTCTTGGGCACGAGCTCTCCGAGCACTATGCTGAAGAAGGACAGAACCAGCGTGATCACTATTACGCACGCAGGCTCGATCTGAGGTGCGGTGATTCCGTGTGCCGCGATCCAATCGATCTTTGCGATAAGATTCGAAAGCGGCTCCGAGAAGGTATCTGCAGCAAACGCAGATCCCAAAAATCCCGCGAGGGTTATTGCTACCTGTATAGTTGAAAGAAATTTGGAAGAATCCTTGGTAAGCTTCTGAAGCTTTTTGGCTTTCTTTTTAGTCTTTTTGTCGCCTTCTTCCACCATTTTTTCGATCCTTGCCGAATTTATCGACAAAAATGCTGTTTCAGCGCACGCGAATATCGCGTTCAACGCTATAAGACAAACCTGCAATAATAAAGGCCCTATGTAATCCATGATAATATGTTCTCCTGATAGTTTCATTTATGTTTTCAAAAAAACGCAAAAAAGCACAACCTACACCGATACTCCCTATCATTTCAGGCTATATCGCTTAGGCTATGCCGCACATTTTATGAAATA
This sequence comes from uncultured Clostridium sp., assembly GCA_964594085.1. GTDB lineage: Bacteria > Bacillota > Clostridia > Oscillospirales > CAG-272 > SVTX01. The sequence goes on along the minus strand of CAZQLJ010000070.1, from coordinate 4,014 downwards.
TAATGAAACGCACGTACAACAGTTAAGGCATTACACATACAAGTAGTGTCCGTACTATCGCCGTCATCCATTTCCTCTTACCTTCCTTTTTTAGTCATTTGCTATATGATATCACAGACATACACAAATGTCAACGAAAAGCAGATGTTATTAACGGTTTATTTACAACTTGGCAACAGATAGTCGACATTTGCTTCCTTTATTGGTAAGGTAAAGAAAAAAAGATCGCCTTTGGAAAGGCGATCTTTTTCAGAAATAATTATCCGCAAATAAGTACGAATCCGATCTTTGCAAAGGTTTCCTTTGAGAACGGGCTGGCAAGTCCCGATCTTTCGACCGCCGCCACGAAGGTCTCGTTTTCTTCGGCCTCCTCGATGAGAATTCTGTATATCTCTCTCGCACCTGCCTCGTCGGTTCTCGCGGTAGCATACAGGCTCAACGATGCCATCATCGATACTGCGTAGCTAATGTAGTATACGGGGTTGTTAGTCGCTACGAGTCTCCAATAGGAATATATGTCTACTACGTTTTCGCCAAGATAGTCAGCTCCGCCGTAGCTCTCGCAGATCTCTGTCATTATAGCGTCAAAGTCCTCGGACGTGTAACCCTCAGTGCTTTCAAGGCTATATACTGCCTGCTCAAACTCGTCAATAATAACGCATATCAAGGACTGAGCTGCGAACTCGTACATTTTATATCCCTTTACCACGCCGTAGACAGCGGGATCCATCTCGCTGCCAAGGAACTTCAAAAGAAGAAGCTCGTTGGACTGAGACTGAGTTTCTGCAAGGTCGTAAGAGGATACGTCGGCATTATAAAGCGCCGCGTAGTAGTGTCCCATCTCGTGCACGATCGTAGACGTGCTCTGACCTTCAGAGCCGAACAGACAGAACGGATGCTCAAGCTCGGTCAGATACATCTGGAACGCAGACGGATGAGAATTGGGCGAGTCCGCAAACAAAATGTTTCTGTTTTCAAACATGTGGCTGAAGCCCTCGTACATGCTTCCCTCGTACGAATTAACGTAAGCCTCAATATAGTTCTTACTAAGCTTATCGAAGGAGCCGTACAAGAAGTTGTATACCTCGCGCGACTGTGCGGTAGGAAGCAAGTAGTATGCGTCCATCCAACCGTTAGTAAGAGTATCCAATCTCGGCAAAATGGTATTCTTGACGTTTTCTCTGAACTCTGCGATATCATCGCGGTCGTAATCTCTGCCGTAGATCTCTACGGATGCGTAATCGTAATAGTTATCGTAGCCTTCAAGCTCTGCTATACGGTTATTGTTCATAACGAGCTCGGCATATATTTCTGCCGCGCGATCGGTAAATTCAGCATCGCCAAGTGCGTTGAGCTCAACGAGCAGCTCTTCGTTTTTCTGGCTGAGCTCCTGAGTCTCGGGGGAATAAGCAAAGAGCTCCTCTATGTCCTCCTCGGTCCAGTCGGCGAAGATCACGTCTCTTATAGGAGAGTTGTTATACACGTTCTTGCAGATCTCTACGTACTCGTTATACAAGTCTCCGTATTTCTCGTACATTGTAAGATATTCTGTATTGTTTTCCTCTACCGTGGTGTCGTAATAGTATATCAGCGTAGCTATATTTACCTGAGTTTCGATATGATAGAACATATCCTCAAAATCGTCGCTGGCTTTGTCTATCGCGTCCTCATCCTGACCTGCGAGCGCCAATGTCTCAAACTCCTTAAGCTTTGCAGTCGCCTGATCAAAATAGTCTTCGGTCAAAGAGTACATCTCCTCGATCTCTGCGATGCTTCTTGATATTTCTCCGCGATATCCCTCGAGGCGTTCTGCTGTCGAGGCGGCAGTCGTCTCCTCGGTGGTCTCAGCCGCTGTGGTTTCAGATCCGGTTGCTGTAGTCGTCTCGCCCGTGCCGTCGGTCTTTGTGCCGCCGAATTCGCACGCGCTAAGGGCAACTACTACTGCAAGCAGCAGCGCCAACATTCTTAATAAGCCTTTGATTTTCATAGTTTCAGTCTCCCTTCGTTGTTTGACAAATTAATGATGTATTACAGTTTAATGAATTCGTTAATTTCAGGCCAAACGATCTCAGGCACCCACATGTGTCCCTCGGGTGTGGCAACGAGCTTGCAGTTGTCCTCTGCCCCCTCGCGAGCATATATCTTCTTAACCGTTTCAAACGCACGCTTGGTGCCCTCGAACAAGAAGATATCGTCCTTCTCGCCGTTGACGATGAGAAGCTTTCTCGGAGCGATCAGGCAGGTGAGATCCTCCATATCGAAATACCTGAACGCACCCGGTATGTAATTGCATCCGCAGTGGAGCATAGCCATGATCGATTCCGTGTAGGGACAGAAGGCGCAGCTGGGGATCGAAGCCTTGATCCTCTTGTCAAGGCAAGCCGCGTAGAAGCTTGCTGTTCCACCGCCCGAGTTACCCGTGATCCCCACTCTTTCGGTGTCAATCTGTGCAAACTCGGTCATAAGGTCAAGCGCTCTGCTTACGTCCCACACGCGCTCGCCGATCGTTGTTCTGCCGAGCATGAACGCGTTATGTGTCTGATAGCAGCAGTTGTGACCTCTGTCTGCAGGGTTGGGAGGTCTGCGCTCGCCCATAGATCTCTGCTCTATACAAAGCGCAGCAAAACCGTTTTTGACTGCCTGAAGCGCAAATGCGGAGTTGGTTGAATAGACCTCGTCACCGGGATATTTTTCTAGTCCAAGGGAGATGTGCATTCCCGTAGTATGTCCCTGCAGGGTGATCATAAGCGGATATTTTTCTTCATTGGTGTCGGGTATGAGCAGATAGCAAGGCACCATTGCGTCGATCTCGCTATAAAATACGAAACGGATCCTGCGGTAGCCGTCCATATGGATATCTTCCTCTATGGTAAGCTGAGGCTCGCACGCGTTTTCTTCTATGAGGTCTATTCCCGTAAGCTCGCGAAGCTTTGCTTCTATCTGCGCTTTCCATTCTTCATAGTCTGCGCTCTCGTTATACGCAAGCGACGGGGTGATTTTCTTCACCAGTGTGGAGTGGCACTTATCACCGTTTATTTCGATCATTTTTCTGTCCTCCTTTAAGGCATGAGACCTTTCTTGACAATGGGTGAACCATTGTTGTTTTGTTTTTTTAAGTTTATTTGCCACGTCCTGCATTCCCATCAACACGACGAGGTCTCCGTAGCTTTTATTATACTGTGCTTGAGTTATCGCGCCGTTTGCAAGGAAAATATCAAGCGTATGTTTCTGCTCGAGAAACAGTTGCTTCTTTTTTTCGTCGGGGGAGAGGTGCGCGTCACGTTCACTGTTGGTCATTTTTGAAAGGTTCCTATCTTCTTGTTAGGGTGGGCTATTGGCTCTCTGATTTCGATCAAAAGCCATTCCTACACTTTTCTCTATTATAACTCAAAACAACGGATATTGCAATAGGGATTGAAATTTTTTGATCGTTTCCTATGTTTGGAATAGAGAAAAGTCACAGCCTCCACTATTATGGCGGTGCTATGGCTTTGTCTTGTTAACGGGGTTTATATAAATTGAAAGCCCTGCTTTAACTCCGGCATAGGTTGCATCATCCAAAACCAAATTAACATTCATTACAGGCATATTGTCCTCCTAAAAGTAAAACCGCAAGTGTTACTCGCGGCTCTATATGTCAATCACATTAAGTGAGAAAAATTCACATACGGGATTTGAACCCGTGACCTACTCTTTAGCAGAGAGTTGCTCTATCCAACTGAGCTAATGTGGTATTTAAAATACTAAGCGGAGCATAATAGCTCCGCTTTTGGCGGAAGCAGAGGGATTCGAACCCACATGCCCAGAGGGCAAACGGTTTTCAAGACTTTTTGAGAAATCCGACATTAACTCAAAATAATCGAATTTAAAAGACGATAGAAAACGCTGAAAACCCAGTAAAATCAAGGGCTTTCGGCGTTTTGTCTTTCCCAAAAACCGAAACCTCAGACGGTGCAAGAAATTCCGTATCTAAAACAATTTCTAAAACTTTTTTAGAAAAATCTTTAGATAAAT
>CAZQLJ010000069.1:0-8690 GCA_964594085.1 uncultured Clostridium sp. | reverse complement strand
ATCTATGCGGCAGTCGGATTTGAAAAGGGCGACGTAATGCTTATCTGTGCTGATAAGGACAAGGTCGTGCTCCCCACTCTTGGCGCGCTCAGAAATATTCTCGGCAAGAAGCTTGACCTCATCCCCGCAGGCAAGTTCAATTTCCTGTGGATCACCGAGTTCCCCTTCTTCGAGTGGAACGAGGAAACGGGTCATTGGGATGCTATGCACCACCCCTTTACTATGCCTCTTGAGGAATGCTTGCCTTATCTTGAAAGCGATCCCGGTGCGGTCAGAGCAAAGTGCTACGATATGGTTCTCAACGGAACCGAGCTTCTTTCGGGCTCTATCCGTATCACCGACTGGCAGCTTCAGGAAAAGATGTTCAAGGCTCTCGGACTCACCCCCGAGGAGATCGAGGCGAAGTTCGGATTCCTTGTTGAAGCATATAAGTACGGTGCACCTCCTCACGGCGGCTCGGGCATGGGACTTGACCGTCTTGCAATGGTTATGTCGGGCGCTGACAGTCTGCGCGACGTTCTCGCCTTCCCGAAGGTTCAGAATGCAAGCGAGCTTATGTCGGGATGCCCCGCACCTGCAGATCCCAAGGCACTTGAGGACCTCAGCATAGCTGTAATCGAAGAATAATTATTATGGCGGATCCTTCCAAAAGGAGTTTTGAGGAAGGGTCTGCCAATAATATTTAACCGTTTGGAATAGCGGTCAATCTCTTAAATTTTATTAAATCTGTTGACAATTGAGGCTCGATGATATATAATACTAGATGGTGATATGTTCACCGAACAATTAATTTTTATGGAGGACTTTAAAATGAAAAAGGTTATAATATCGATTTTGTTGATATTGAGTATGCTTTTGGCACTTGCATCCTGCGATATGCTGGGCAAAAAGGACGATCCCGAGGAAAACGTTGATTATCTCGTATCGTCGTTGAACGAAGGAACTAATTTTGAAGAGATCAAAACGAATACCGAGACGGTAGACGTAAACGAGATGATCACCAAAATTAAGGAAGCGGCTTTCGAAATGAATCTTTCGGGAACGGTAGACGGCGAGACCGGAAGCGCTTACCTCGGTTTGAAGGATAAGGTTTTGTATCTTTCTTCTGGTGCGGAGGGCGAAGAATCCGAGGAATACTACGTGTTCATTGAGGACGACTGGACTCTTGTAACCGTAGCCGGCTTTGACGGAGAATACTACGGAAACGTAGACACCAGCCTCAAGGAAATGATGGCATACATCAACACAGAGGAAGAAACCACGACCGCACCCGCGGATGACGAGATGGCTTCCGATGCGATGGGTATGATCGAGGGCTTGCTTGATACTGTTATGTCCATAGAGCTTCCCGAGGCAACCGCAGAGGACGTTGAATATAAGGATGGCAAATATTATCTCAAGGCCGACTATATAAAGAGTGTTCTTGACAAGTGCATTGACGTTGTATTTGACGAGCTTGGCGGAGAAGCTTTCGGAATGACCTCAAACGACATTCTCGACTATAAGGCAGCGATCAAGGGATATCTTGAGTACATAAACGTTGAGGTTTACTACTATATTGAGTGCGAGGAGATCACAGGCGTAGGTATGGCAGTTTCGCTTGACGAGACCTTCGCGGCAGAAAAGATCGGATACAGCGATATCGCAATTTCCTTCGAGATCTGCATCGACAAGCTCGCAGTTGACGTTCGCATTGCAAATGAAGACGACGTTCTTGCCGACGTAAGCGCTTCCGTTGAGTATACTACCGATAAGGACGATAAGCTTGAGACTCTCAAGGTCGACGTAAATGCGGAAATCAGCTCCCCCAGCTACGAATGGGACGAGGAATCGTACGATTATGTTGAGACTGTCAACAAGGTGACCCTCGCGATCGATCTTGATGCTAATTTTGCAGATATGGCAAAGGGCAAGGGCGAATTTTTGACCTGTAGCGCATCTTATTCCGACGGTGTGAACAGCACCAGCGTTTCCGTAAAGGCAGATTCCTCCGACAAGGGAGATAAGATCTCCTGCGACCTCACGATCACCGCACAAGAGGACGGAGAGACGCAGACCAGCAACCTTAACCTCACCGCTAATTTGAAGTCTGCTCCCAATATGCCTGCTGTTCCTCAGGGCGCTATCGACGCAAAGGATGCCGCTATTGAAGAGTATAATAACAGCTCTGACTGGTGGTACTGATAAATAGCAAAAACAGCCGCGAAAGCGGCTGTTTTTTTCGTTAATCTATTGAAAAAGTGCGAAGAAAGTGATATACTAAAAGCAAACGTATCCAACAAGATTTTTCGACGTTGGAACAATGCTTATAATCAAGTAAAAACGAGAGGCTTTTATGTATCGCGAAATATCCAAATTCATACTCTACCGTGATTCGCTGAACGGCACCATATTGTCCGAGCTTGGCAAGGTTTTTGAGGATTTTGACAATAACAGCTCCACCGACGACAATCTGCGCACACGAATCTACGCGCAGGTGCGCCGACTTTTAGAGCTCGCAACGAAATACGGCTTTGATAACAATCTCTGGCACAATTATCTCACCTTTTTGATCATTACCGATGAAAACCCCTTTAGCTTGACCTACGAAAAGGCGGGAGTTCAGGAGGGAACGGTCAACGGCTTTGCCATAAACGACTTTTCGGTTTTTAAGGCACTGTTTGACTTCGACTTTTCACCGATCGAGCACGCGCTTGGAATAAACTGCTTCAGCGTGCTTTCCAATTATCAGGCGATAGCAAAAAGAGAGCAGATATATAACAAAAACGTAAGCGAAAAGGTCAGAGCGCTCAGCACACGCATCGAAAAAGCTGCAGACGGCAAGGAGATATTCGAGGTCGTTGCCGAGTTTTATAAAGATTTCGGCGTTGGTATGTTCGGACTCAATAAAGCGTTCAGAATTGAGACCGACGAGCATTGTATCTCGATGAAATTCAGGCCGATCACCAACATGCAGGCGGTACATCTCGACGATCTTATCGGCTACGAGCCGCAGAAAAAGGCGTTGACCGAGAACACCGAAGCGTTCGTCTGCGGAAAAGCGGCGAACAATCTGTTGCTTTACGGAGACAGCGGTACGGGAAAATCCACCAGCATCAAGGCGATCGTCAATCAGTATTACGATCGCGGACTCCGTATGATAGAGATATATAAGCACCAGTTCGGGTGCTTGTCGCGCGTGATCTCCGAGATAAAGAACCGCAACTACCGCTTTATCATCTATATGGACGACCTGTCGTTCGAGGAGAGCGAGATAGAATACAAATATCTCAAGGCGATTATTGAGGGCGGTGTTGAGACTAAACCCGATAACGTGCTTATCTACGCCACGTCAAACCGCCGTCATCTCATCAAGGAGACCTTCAACGACAGAAACGATATGTCGACAAAGAATGACATCCACCGTTCCGAGACCATTGAAGAAAAGCTTTCTTTGGTCAACCGCTTTGGTGTGTCGATAGGCTTTTTCAAGCCGACCAGACCCGAATTTGACGCTATGGTGCTTGCGCTTGCCGCGCGACATCCCGAAATAACTATGGAAAAAGAGCAGATCATTGCCGAAGCACATAAATGGGAAATGCTCGGCGGCGGCATATCGGGCAGAACGGCACAGCAATTTATCAACCATCTTTGCGGATTGGCAAAATAAATTTAAAAATCAGGCAGGGCATGCTTTATTCAAAAGCACCTCTGCCTGATTTTTTATTTGGAATTCAGAAAAATATTTGTCGAATTTTGGTCGATTTTTCGCAATTAGTTCCGCTATTGGACTTGCAAAAGCCGAGAGATTGTGATATAATTTATAATGAGTAATAATATGGGTAAGTCTACCCATATAGCAAAATGAAGGAAAACTGTTATGAGGATAATTCTCGCTTCAAAATCTCCGAGAAGAAAAGAGATACTTGAAAACCTCGGATTGAATTTTGATATAGTTACGGCAGATGCCGATGAAAGCAGTGATATCACCGATCCCGAGGAACTGGTTATGACTCTTGCCGCAAGAAAGGGCAGAGCCGTTATCGAAAAGCTGACCGATAAGAGCGATTGCTTGGTGATCGCATGCGATACTTTGGTGTATGCCAATGGAGAATTTCTCGGAAAACCAAAGGACAAGAGCGATGCGGAGAGAATGATAAGATTGCTCTCGGGCAAGAAGCATTCGGTCGTAAGCGGAATTTATCTCTATCTTAATGGCAAAGAAGTCGGTGCTGCGGCGGAAACGGGAGTTGTTTTCGACGAGATGACCGACGCGGAAATAGAGGAGTATATCTGTAGCTCCGAGCCTTACGATAAGGCAGGCGGATACGCGGTGCAGGGACTTGCAAGCGTTTATATAAGCGGACTTGAGGGCGATTATTTCAACGTTGTCGGTCTGCCCGTAAATCTTCTCTGTAAAACGTTGAAAAAAGAGTTTAATTTGAATATAAATGACATAAGATAAAACAAAAGATCAAAAAATCTGTAGAAAGGAGGGGGAATATGCCAAAGCACGTAGGACTTGACCTTGGAACGTCAAATACGAGAATGTTTATAAAGGGCAAGGGAATAATCTTGCGTTCTCCGACGGTAGTAACCGTTGATAAGAATAAAGACGTAGTAGTTGCTCTGGGTAGCGACGCAAAAAAGATGATAGGCAAGACCCCCTCCAATATGGAGGCTTACAGACCTATCAGAAACGGTGTGGTGGCTGATTTTGAGGTCACAGCGCTGATGCTTCACGAGTTCTTTTTGAGAACCGAGGCGCTTTCTCTCTTCAATCGTCCAGTAGTGCTGGTCAGCACGCCCGAAAACTGTACAGAGGTTGAAAAACTGGCAGTTGAGAATGCGATCTTTGCCGCAGGAGCAAAGGCTGTGGGAATGGTTGGCTCGTCTATGGCAGCGGCAGTCGGTGCGGGACTCAAGGTCAATAGTCCGCGCGGTTGTATGATCGTAGATATCGGCGGCGGCATGACGCAGGTGGCGGTTATCAGCTCGGGCGGCATAGTGCGCTCAAGAGCAGTTAAGCTTGCGGGAGATAAGCTCGATGCAGCGATCATCAACAATCTGAGAATGAAAAAGGATCTTTACGTCGGAGAAATGACGGCGGAGCTACTCAAAGTCAGACTGGGAACGGCGCTTCCCGAGACTAACAGAGGGCTGTTGGACGTAAGCGGACGAAACGAAAAGCTGAAATGCGCGCAAACGGTAAGGATCGGCTCCGAGGACATATACAACGCGATACATACCGCGCTCGAGGCGATCTGCAGAACCATCACGAGCGTGCTTGAAAGCACTCCACCCGAGCTTGCGGGCGACATTTCCGACTTTGGTATTATGCTTGTAGGTGGCGGAGCAAACATAAACGGAATAGCAGAGCTAATAAATAAGAAAACGGGTCTGCGCGTCACGACCGCGAAGAACCCGATGGATTGCGAATGTATAGGAATAGCAAGGCTTATAGAAAAGCCCTCGATAATACCGGGTGGAATACTTTACAAAAACCGCTGATCCCCACACGAACTAAACGGAGGCAATATTTTGAATAACGATAACTTTAATTTTGAAAGATCTGCAAATGAGAGCCCGATCGCTCCTATGATAGACATACAAAAAGAAAAACGCAATTTTTCGCGTCTTGGCTTCGGCTTGGCTTTGTTTTCTCTCGTGAGCTTTGCCGCCGCGTTGGTGATACGATTAATAGTTTTGAAGGTCAGTCCCGAATTTGACAAAAGCATGCTATTTAGAAATATGCTCTCGCCGATGGCGCTTTATCTGTTTGCTTTGCCCGTCCTTCTGCTCGTTATCGGCAACGTTAAGCCGGAAAGTCCCGAGAAAAAGAAAATGGGCTTTGGTACATGGCTACTCATACTCTTGATCAGCTTTGGTTTGATGTATATAGGCGCGTATGCGGGCAATATCTTTATGGGTATGGTCTCGGAGTTCGTTGGATACGACTACAGCAACGCCTTGAATAGCCTCATTGACTACGATAAATTGTGGATAACCGCCATTTTTGTGGTTGTCGTCGCACCTATCGGTGAGGAATTTGTGTTCAGAAAGCTGATAATCGACCGTACGAAGAAGTATGGCGCGTTTGCAAGCATTTTCTTTTCGGCTCTCGCGTTCGGACTTATGCACGGCAATTTTTATCAGTTCTTCTATGCCTTTGCGGTAGGACTTGTTTTCGGATACGTTTATTATAACACGGGCAAGATCTGGTTGTCTATCGGATTGCACGGTGCCCTCAATTTCATAGGAAGTATACTTACGGCTTATCTCTCTCGCGGAATTGAAAATTCGGAGCTTTTGAACAACCCCGAGCTTACCGAGTCGGAAATGATGCAGGCGCTTATGACAGATGCATTGCCGCTGTTTGCGTTTTTCGTGTTCTTCTCCGTCGTTATCGCGGCGATGGTATGCGCGATAGTTATTCCTCTTGTGCTTCGTAAGAGAATAAAACTTCAACGCTCGGAGCTTGGACTTACAAAGGGACAACTTTGGACGGTAATGTTCGCAAATTGCGGAGTTATCGTTATGCTGGTCGTATATCTTCTTGAATTCGCGCTCAATCTGATTCCGGGACAGTAATTGATAATTGTGGAGATTGAATCAATATGCAAATAAAGGACAGGAAAATACCGATCCGTATTGCCTGCATAGTGATATTTTTCGTAGTAGTTTGCTTCGTTTATTTTATTCGTATGTTTAACGTGATATCGAATGCCGATACGAGTGAAAAAATAAACACCGACAGCTATTACGAGCGACGCGAGCCGATACAAGCCGTGCGCGGAGAGATATACGACCGCAACGGAAAGTTGCTTGTGTATAACGAATATACCTACGATTTCGTTTTCGATTACGACGCTATGGCGGCAACGCAGACCGACCGCAATTATGCGATATTGCAGGCCGACTATGCGCTCACGGTAACGGGGAATAACGACAAAAGAACAGAGTCGAGCTTTCCCTTTGATGGCGTGTACCCGAATTATACGTACAGCCAGGAGGCAAGGGATACCGATTCAAATATATATTACCGATTGCTCAAAAGGATAGCTGCGAATGAGATCGAGGACAGCGAGGCTGTTGAAACGGATAAGCTCACTGTAGCGTATCTTGAAAAATTCTATGCAGAGAATCCCGAGGAGTTCCCAACAGAGAGGGAGATCGTAGATTGGTATATCTCAAGATACAGTCTTGACGCGACCGACGCGAGTGGCGAGAGATTATTCACCGATAAACAAATAGACACAATCCTTAAAGTCAGATACGATATGGAGGTCGCTGACTTTTCGATATATAACCGATACGTAATGGCAAAGGATATTGACGTTGTTTTTATAACCTACGTCGAGGAAATGAACGTAGTCGGCGCGGACTTCACCGTCGAGAGCTCGAGAGCCTATAAGTATCCGGGCTACGCCTCGCATCTGCTTGGAAGAACGGGAGCTATTCCCGCGGGAGAGTGGGAGCATTATCAATCACTTGGCTATCAGATGAACGACGTGGTCGGACTCGACGGCTGTGAGCAGGCATTTGAGGAATATCTGCGCGGCGTTGACGGAGTCAGAGTGGTAGTTGAGGACAGTGACGGAAATATTATAGACAGCTACGTTGAGCGTGAGGCTGTGGCAGGCAACGACGTTTATCTTACCATAGACATAGAGCTTCAGATAGCCGCCGAGGATGCGCTTAAGCAATCGGTTGAGGCACTCTCCAAGCAGGAGGGCGGCGCTATTACAGCAACAGATCCAAAAACAGGTGACGTGCTCGTTTTGGCATCATATCCAACATACGACCTCTCGACATATACCGAGGACTATAATTCCTTGGCGAGTGACCCAAGATTTCCTCTTTATAACAGAGCATTGCTGGGGCTTTATGCCCCCGGCTCGACCTTCAAGATCGGAATGGTCGCCGCGGGAGTGGATAGTGACACTATAGATCCGATTTCGTACATATATTGCGGCGGAGAGTACACGTACTACGCAAGCTCGGGCTTTGCGCCTAACTGCTGGGTGTATCCGGGCAAGCACGAGTATATAAACGCAACGGGTGCCTTGGAGGTGTCATGCAACTGCTATTTTTACGAGCTTGGCAGACTGATGGGCATCGATATGATGAACGAATATTGCACGGCGTACGGTCTTGGCTGTTATACGGGGATAGAGCTGAACGAATATAGCGGAGTGCTCGCAGGCCCGGCATACAGAGAGTCACACGGCGGCAAAGCGTGGTGGCAGGGAGATACTATATCGGCGGCGATCGGTCAGTCCGATAATTCGTATACCCCTATGCAGCTTTCGGTGTACGTTTCCACCGTGCTCAACGGAGGAACGAGATATTCGGCACATCTGCTCAAGGAGGTCAGATCCTACGACGGAGCTCTGATATATGAATATGCTCCCGAGGTGTTGAGTGAAATATCCCTGTCGAGTGAGGCGGTCAGGACAGTTGAATCGGGTATGCGACAAATGGTAGAGGGATCGGCGTCGGTCTCCTCATATATGTCGAAGATTCCCGTTAAGGTCGGAGGAAAGACGGGTACTGCACAGCTTGGCGGCAACCTGACCGATAACGGTCTGTTCGTCTGTTGTGCCCCTTCAAGCGACCCCGAAATCGTAGTGACCTCGGTGGTAGAGCGGTGCGGCGGCGGTTCCTATGCCGCCATGGCCGCCGCACGGGTATTGGAGGCATATTACGAT
>CAZQLJ010000068.1:5937-8744 GCA_964594085.1 uncultured Clostridium sp. | reverse complement strand
ACAAACAGTTTCCTTGCCTATGCCGGGGCCGCACGAAAATCTGTTATCTTGCATAAATTTTCCCCCTATATGTTTTGTATGATAGAAGCATAACGCTATCTTCAATATCATTCTATGTCGAATTTAAGGGGATGTGACATTATTTTGTTAATAATCGGCAGTATGGATCATTGCGATACCTACTGCCGATTTATCATTGATTATTTTTCTTTATCTAAAGTGCGCGCTGTAAGATCTGCCAAGAAATCTACACCCTTGTGTATCTTTAAAAGCTTGAACAAATATATTCTTGCAAGGCTTATGAGCGAAGCGCAGAGATATATGAACAGCGTTGCAACTGCGACTTTCCACAACATTTCCCAAACCGTAGGAGCTTTGCCAAATGCTTTGAATTGATTCCAAAAATCCTCCCAATACCAGAATGCCGCGCCGACGTGAAGGATAAATACTCCGAAAGTAGCTTTTCCAAGATTGGAGATTATGATCTTGGGGACCTTATGCTTTATCTTTATCTGCATAAAGAACAGAAGCAGACAAACTGCCATTACGACCATACAAGGAGAAATGTAACTTATAAGAATACCTCTGTTTGTATAGAGCTCGGAGTCCTTGGTTATGAGCTTTTCCGCGTACATTGTTTCAATGTTTATTTTATGATGCCAAGCGATGTACGTTGCTACGAAAAATACCGGCAATGTTACGAACCATTTTGCCCATTTCGGAGCTCCGTATATCCTGAAGTATGCGCCTATGACGTAAAGGCATACCAGCCAAAGCGCCGAATATCCGCTGCCAAGCACATAGTTATCCTTGTTCATAATTATGCGGAAAACAGTAGGCACCAAAAGCATAAAGCAAATAATTATATGCTGATATTTTTTTAAGGATAGAATTCCTTTGTTGAGTATCGGCAACAATGGGAACATGAAGAAATATGCACAAAAATACCAGAACGCACGTCTCGTCAATGGGAAAAACGCGCGGAGCCAATAATCCTCGGTTACTACTGCTGTGGGCACTAAAAAGTGCATGACCGCGGTTAAGGCAACGTTGAGTGTGACTACCTCCAACCAAAGATAAATTATTCTTCTGAATTTAAATCCTGATTTTACGTTAGCAAATCCCGATATCAGAGCGTAACAGTTGACCGAACAGTACGCCATGGTTTCGAGAAACCAAGCAACTTTATAGTTGTCAGTCAGCGTTCCTGCGGCAGAATAAACACCGCCGTGCCCCAAAACGTGAAGCAAAACTACAAGTATCATTGAGACTACTCGGAACAATTCGACACCCATATTTCGTTCTTCCTTGACAGTAATAGGCGGCGCTTGTGTTTTGGTGTAATTTTTAGCTGCAGTCTTAGCCATGAGAATCTCCTTTCGGTGAGATCAATAGAAAGTTGCTACCTCTTGAGCTGGCTTATCTGTATAAGCCGAGGTTTCTGCGTAAATAACGGGACCCGGGCGACCGTACAGTTTGTTTTTTTCGATTTTGATCCTTCCCTGCACGTTTATCCAATCACGCGTCTTATATGCGACGTTAGACTTGAATTTACATACCAAACCGCTGTATGCAATGTCGTCGGCACAGCAGGTCATAACGTGTCTGCCGATAACAAGCGCATCCTTGCCGAGCTTCAGGTCTCTTGCCACGATTCCTTTGAACTTGACTACTTTACCGTCGTATTTTTCGGTCTCCTCGCTGATATCTCTATACCATATCGCGTAGTCCTCGTCGGCTATCTCGATAACCGGAGCGTCGATGTCAAAAGGCAGAGGATCCTCGATGTCGTCGTACTCAACGTGCCCGTCGGGATAATCGTATGTTATAGTCGCGCGTCTTGAAATACCGCGGACGATCTTGTGAACCTCTTCTTTATCCATATTGTCGGGAGTACGATTAAGCACTATCATCTCGCAGGACATCAGCTTGTCGACCATCAGGCTTCTCATATTCTGATTATAGGTGAAGAAGGTTTTTGCATCAGCAAACATCATATTTTGGAAGATGAACCAATCGTCAGGCAGGTTGTTATAAAGTGTAGCGAGCTGCCACATTCCGTTATATTCGATAATAACACGGTCGATGAGGTGTCCCGCGCAGCATTTCTCGAGATTTTCCGCCGTGACATCTTCTTCGCTGTCGAGCGTAGCAAAATATATATTTTTGCCGCTGAACTGGGAAACGTCAAGCTCGTCAATTCCCTCTTCACATTGAATTATCAGTGTTTTTTCACCCGTATTGAATCGGTCGTCGCACATAGACTCCTGAATTATGTGGGTCTTACCACCCTCAAGAAAGCCGGTGAAAAGATATACGGGAATGTTAGGTGATTTCATATTTTTGTCTCCGTTTTATTTTAATTCGACACCGAGGACCTCGGATATAGCTGTTTTGTCGAGCTTGGAGCCGATCACGCAGAGCCTTCCGATAATACCTGCGCCACCGTAACGTACGTCGGGCTCTCCGGGAATATAGTCGAAGTGTATCCATCTGCCGTCGTCTCCTGCGACTATTCCCTTTGCGCGAAGGATCATTCCGTATCGATCGTCGTTTGCAAAGGATTCGAGCGCGGCCTTAAGCTCGGATTCGTTGAACTTTTTGGTGGTTTCGGCTCCGTAACTTACGAATACCTCGTCGGCGTGATGGTGGTGATGATCGTGGTGATCGTGATGATGTCCGCAGGAACAGTTTCCATGTTCGTCGTATTCGTGATGATGTTCATGCTCGTGGTCGTGGTGGCAGCACTCGTCGTGGTTATGATGATGCTCATGATCGTGATGACAGCATTCACCGTCATGGTGATG
>CAZQLJ010000068.1:0-5837 GCA_964594085.1 uncultured Clostridium sp. | reverse complement strand
TCGTGATGACAGCATTCACCGTCATGGTGATGATGCTCGTGGTCGTGATGACAGCATTCACCGTCATGGTGATGATGCTCGTGGTCGTGATGACAGCACTCGTCGTGGTTATGATGATGCTCATGATCGTGATGACAGCATTCACCGTCATGGTGATGGTGCTCGTGATCGTGGTGGCAACACTCGTCGTGGTTATGATGGTGCTCGTGGTGATTATGCGCCTCTTTTTCAAGATGTTCAAGCTCGGCTGCGAGTGTTGATCTCTGCTCCATAGCATCAATGATCTGTGCGCCTGAAAGCTGATTCCACGGCGTAGAAACGATTACTGCGTCGTGATTGTGCTCTTTTATAAGAGAAACGCATTCGCTGATTTTTGCTTCGGAGATGGTGTCAGTGTGGCTGAGAATTATGCAAGCGGCATTTTCTATCTGATTGTTGAAGAATTCGCCGAAGTTCTTCATATGCATCTTGCATTTATTGGCGTCGACGACGGTCGTAGCTCCGTTAAGCTCTGTTCCGTGTGTATTTGCATTTTTGACCGCAGAAACGACGTCGGAGAGCTTTCCAACGCCCGAGGGCTCGATAAGTATTCTGTCGGGATGATACTCATCTATAACCTTTTTGAGTGCCTCGGCAAAGTCACCGACTAAGGAGCAACAGATACAACCAGAATTCATTTCGTTGATCTGTATACCTGCCTCGGAGAGAAATCCACCGTCAATGCCTATCTCGCCGAATTCGTTTTCTATGAGAACGAGCTTTTCTCCCTGATATGCTTCCGTGATAAGCTTTTTTATGAGCGTCGTTTTTCCTGCACCCAAAAAGCCTGAAAATATATCAATTTTGGTCATAATAATTGCCTTTCCTTTTTATATATAAAATTTATTTCCAACCCGTAGAACCGAAGCCGCCTTCGCCACGCAGAGTGTCGCTGAGCTCATTCTTAAGCTCGAACTCTGCCGCATAGTAAGGCACGAAAACCATCTGTGCGACTCGCTCACCGTTTTCAACGGTTTGGGGCACGTCTCCGTGATTGTGGAGCGCGACCATTACCTCACCGCGATAGTCGCTGTCGATAACTCCCACCTTGTTTGCAGGTGCAAGACCTCTCTTGGTTGCCATACCGCTGCGTGCAAAATTGAGACCCACAAGTCCCTCAGGGATCGCCATAGCGAGACCCGTGTGGATCATCTTTGTTTCGCCCGGATTTATCGTTAAAGGCTCGTCAAGCAGAGCGTAAATGTCCGCTCCTGCCGAAAATTCCGTGCCGTACGTGGGAATTATTGCTCTAGGATCGAGTTTTTTGATTTCAACTTTTGTTTTCATAATTATCTCTCCGTAATATCGTTAAATATTATTATATCAGTAAATAATTAAGAAATAGTTAACAGAGATAATTTTTCGCTAAATAATTATTAAAATATAACGCTCGAATAAAGTGTGAGCGCCCGAAATATAATGGCTATGGGACAAGATTTCAAAACTGGGGGTTGACAAAAATGAATTTATGGTGTAAAATGACTTATAACGAACTTGAAGAAGGTCGATTTTCACAGAAAGGAGTCACAATTATGAAAAAGTCAAAGGGACTTGAATATAAGCTTTCCGATAGCGGCGTGGCTCTTCTCTGCGGCATCGGATCCTGTGAGAGCGAATATATTTACGTTCCTGACAGCGTTGAAGGCTTCAGCGTTGTGGGTGTGGCTGAACGGGCATTTTGCCGTTGCGAGCAAATTAAGGGTATCGTGCTTCCCTCTTCCGTCAAGGCTGTGGGAGCTCAGGCGTTTGCTTGGTGCCGTAATCTTGAGTCGGTTACGATTGAGGGCGCGGTTGAAATAAGCGACCGAGCGTTTATCGGTTGCGACAAGCTTTGTGACGTAAGCCTTGGATACGGACTTGAGAATGTGGGTGATAAGGCGTTTGCTTATTGTCCGTCACTCGCGTCGATCGTGCTTCCCGATTCTGTTACAGCTCTCGGTTCTGCGGTGTTTGAGGGATGCAGAAATCTTTATAAGGCTTCCCTTTCAGACAACGAAAGGGTTGTTGAAAACGGAACCTTTTACGGTTGTACCTCCTTGAGAAAGGTAGTCTTGCCCGAGAATCTTGAATATATCGACGAATATGCTTTCGCTTACTGCATATCGATAGCGGATATGGGTATTCCGTCTAAAACCGTAATCAACCGCGACGCATTTTTTGAATGCGGAAATATTTGCCTTGGTGATAAGGTTTCTTAATAAAAGTAAAAAAGATGACCGCAGCTCTGAAAAATTAGCGGTAAAATTGAATTTAGCCATCACGGTTTCGTGGCGGCTTTTTTCATGCGCATAAAACAGCCCCGCCGAAGCGGGGCTAAAAAATTATTTGTACTTATTCAAAACAGCAACGTATTCGGGATTGTTCAAAAGCTCAGCATGTCTTCCTCCCTGAGGATGTAGGAGACTCTCCACGATCCACACAAGAAAGTCATCTGCCATCACAGACACTCGGTCAGGAAAATACGCTTGATGAACGGCATTGTCAGTTTTCATAGCTTCAGCGATTTTTTGTGCCGCATAAAGATTCATATCCAACGCCGCAACAATGTCTTCATCAGCACCGCCTCGGAAGGTCATATCATTTCGGATCCTTCCCAAAAAGGCTTCGGCAAGTCCTGCAAAGAATATATCCCCCGTCTCATCCAATGCATTCAGCATAAGCCGTCCGTACCGAAGTGCCTTTTCTCCCTTTTCCTTCATAGAAAGTGTTGCATCGAAGAATATTTCTCGTCCAAGCTTATCTCCGGCAAAAGCCACAAGCTCATACATGTTCTTACTGACCCAAAAATAATACTCCGCGGTATCCTTAGCAAATAATTGCTCACTTTTCTGCCCTGCGGTGAGATACCAATTAATAAATTTCGTTCTATATATCTCCAGGGCATCGTCAGTCCTTCCCTCTGCGTGCAGAATCTTTGCTCTCATATTCCATGCATTGAGACGAAGCACCTCTTCGGTGCACTCGCCAAGGATCCTGTCGCATATAGCAAGAAATTCGTCCTTATGCTCAATCAGTACCTTGGAATCATTGTCAGCAGCGTCTCCTCCAATGTTCCACATATAATAATGCATAATCCAATAATCATTTGGATAATCGTGGTATGCCTTTGTGATGATCTCTCGCGCGTAAGGCCGATTTTTGTTCTGATTTTTCCTATATAGCGTGATCACCTCGTCAATCTCAGCTTGAACCTTTTTTTGATTGTATCCCATCAGTTCATCCAGCGTCACGTCAAAATAGTATGCCAATGGCTGCAGAAGCGTAATGTCGGGATAGGTCTCTCCCCTCTCCCACTTGCTGACCGCCGCACAGGTCACGTTCATCGCAACAGACAACTGCTCCTGTGTAATATCCTTTGCTGTGCGCAAGCGTTTAATGTTTGCACCAATAGTCATTTCCATATCAGTACCTCCCTCAAAAAATAGTAAGCCGACGTCTGCTTCTGCTTTTATTATAGCATAAAAAATGTTTATGTAAAGGTATTGTTAGGAAAGATCATATTAACTCAAAGTTGAAAAGTTGTAGTTTAAGGATGTTTTTTAATAGAAAACACCACCAAAGAAATTTCCTTGGTGGTGTTAGTTATTTCTCCGCTAAAGATGCAAAGCAGATCGGTCGGGGTGTTTCTTATAATATCAAAGCTCAAATGTATATTTGCCTGCGGCAAGCTCCATTACTACGCAGCCATTTTCAATTACACAATCTTTGATATTGAGTTGCTCGCCGTTTACGGTAAGCGTTTCGCTATCCGTTACAAGAGGCAGATACAGCGTTGTATCCACGGGTGTTTCGGCTTGATATCTGAAAGCTCCGCCCTCAAGATGCCACTCGGACGAAATAAATCCTTTGACCGAGTTATAGGTCGCCTTTACATACGTGATCCTTTCCTGACCTGCAGGAATTTCGCTCTCGGCTCTTGTGTCGGGCTTGGGCTGAAGTATGAGACGGCCAAATCCTACCTCGCCGACCTCAATGCCTGCAACGTAGCGGTACATCCACTCCTGGATCGCTCCGAACGAATAGTGATTGAAGGAGTTCATGCCTACATTTCCAAATCCTGCTTCGAGAGTGTATGAATTCCACCTTTCCCAAATGGTAGTCGCGCCCTGATGAACGCTGTAAAGCCACGAAGGGTCTTCGGTCTGAAGCAAAAGCGAGTATGCGATATTGTTCTTTCCGAATTTTGCAAGTGTTTTGCAAAGTATAGCCGTACCGACAAATCCCGTGGAGAGCTTATATCCGTTTTCAATGATCTTTCGCTCCAAAGCGTCAGCGGCAGCTGGAATCTCGTTATCATAAAACATATCGGTGTGAAGTGCCAGCAGATATCCCGTTTGTTTTCTGTATTCGGGGAGAAGATCACCATCTTCGCCGATATAGGACTCGCGGAAGTTTTCTCTTATCTCAAAATAGAGATCAATATATTCATTTTCCTTTTCGCGGTTGCCAACGGCGTTGTGAAGCACGCGCATTATCTGCGCATCGAGTGCATAGTATGCCTTGCTTATATAACTGTTGTCGATGGGATCGTATGCCAACCAGTCACCGTAGGTGGGTATGGGACCCTGCATTCCGCGTGACGCGAGCCAATCCATATATGTATCGAATGAGTCGATATTTTCCTTTATGATATCAAGATCTCCGTACATACGCCACATAACGTAAGCGACGATCAAGGGCGCGTCTGCCCAAGCGGCAGCACCTCCGCCAACGGCTCTTGTCATAGGTATAACGTCGTGATAAAGACCGCCCGAATGCTGTGAATCACGCGCATCGGTGAGCCATTTTCTAAAAAATTCAAGCACGTTCGCGTTATACGCCGCGGTGTTGCAGAAGAATTGAGTATCTCCCGTCCAACCAAGGCGCTCGTTTCTCTGCGGACAGTCGGTGGGTACGCTCAAATAGTTAGAGCGCTGACCCCAAATAATGTTGGAGATGAGCTGATTTACGTCCTTGCTTGACGTTTCCATAGTTCCCGTTTCTTCTATTTCGGAGCCGACTATAAGTGCAGTGATATCTGTTATTGTCAAATCCTCGGTGGCGCTGATCTCTATATAGCGAAATCCGAAGAACGAGAACATCGGGCAATAATGTTCGCCGGTTTCACATCCGTTGGCAATATAATATGCCTTTGCCTTGGCATCACGGTAATTTATCGTGTATGCAGAGCCCTTTGCGTTATCGTTGCCGCGTGAGATAAGTCCGCTGTCATTGAGCATTTCTGCGACGCGGATTTGGATATAAGCACCCTTCTCGGTCTTGAAGCAGAGATCCGGGAAGCCCACGAGCTCCTGACCGAAGTCAACCAAAGCGGTCTCGCCTTTTTTGAGAATAAAGTTGCTGCCATTTTCAACAGTCGAGATCACGTTGATCTCACCGTAATCGCTTCCGTTGTCCTTTGTTCCGTTGTATATGGTAACAAGGTGGGGCTTTCTCGAAAGATGATGACGAATTCTGACCTCAGGACCAATGAAAGGAACGATCTCAATATCCGTGATCTTTTTGCTGATCTTCGGAAAATGAGGAACGTCGTAGGTAGAGATCACGGTATCGTCCGACCATTCTCTCGCGTTCGTCCAGTTTGAAGCGTCAAAATCTGTACAAGAAATCTCCTCGTACGACGGGAGCATAGCGTTATAGATCTCTCCGTCATAGAACTCTGCGGCGCGTATTCTGCCGCCCCAAAGGACCTTCCACGAGCTGTCGGTGCAGATCTTCTCTCCTCCGACGTTTATCTCGGCACAAAGTGCCAAGGCAGGCGAAAATGAATTATTTACTGCATACGATTCGCAACAGAT
>CAZQLJ010000067.1:0-8760 GCA_964594085.1 uncultured Clostridium sp. | reverse complement strand
GTTTACGAGGGTATGATCGTTGGTGAGAACCCCAAGAACGACGATATTGCGGTCAATCCCTGCAAGGAAAAGCATCTTACCGCTATTCGTAGCTCGGGCGCGGACGAAAAGCTCCTGCTTACTCCTCCCAAGATCTTCTCGCTTGAGGAAGCGATCGAGTTCATTCAGGACGACGAGCTTATCGAGGTTACTCCCAAGTCTATAAGACTCCGCAAAAAGATACTTGATACGAGCACTCGTATGAAGGAAATGATGAAGGCTCGCAGAGCAGCGGAGAATAACTGATCAATAAATACAGATGGGGCAGGTTTAACTGCCCCATTTTTCACAAAAGGCTTCCGCAAATCTGCGGAAGCCTTTAAAATTATTACGTATTATTCCGCGGAGGGAACAGTAACGTTTTTGAAATGCATTATAAGGCAAAGCTCGTTATTGTTTTCAGCAGATACCGCCGCAAACGTGATATTTACGGTCTGTCCCGCGTAAGCCGAAAGATCGGCTTTAATTCCTATTGCCTGATCGAGAGTGGTCTCGCCTCCTTGGAAATTGCAGTTTTCCTTATATGCTGCGAAGCCACCTTGACCCGTTGCGTTTTCAGTTGCGGTTATCATTGCGTCGCTCGCTTCAGCCAAAGCATCTATGTTATAAAGAGTAGCTTCTTGCCAGGTAAGGCCGCCGTCAAGAGAATAAACCATTCCGTCCCAACCGCCGTATACCACAGCCCAGCCCGAAAGAACGATATACTGCGCGCCGAGATCAAAATCCTTCAGATCCATAACGTCGATATAACCCGTGAGGTTACTCGAGCCGCCGCGATTATCGTAAAATCCGTCGCCATCACCCTTGCCGTTAATAAAATCGATTCTTGACAAGTAAGGAGCTTTGCAAATTACTTTTCCGGACTCTGCCTTGATATATTCTACGTTGACATCATCTTCAACACTGCCTTCGATAACTGTGCCTGTTTCCACGTCATAAGAAGCAGCCAATCTTCTGTTCCGGCTGAGGTCAGCCTGAGTTACGTAGTTGCTTTCCTCCTTCATGGAGTGCTCAAGCTTACAGATATTCTCTATGCTGTCTGCCATTCCGATATATGCCACGTCTACGTAGCTTTCAGCAGAAGCGGGAACGTTGAACATATCGAATCTCAAATATTTTGCGGAATATTCGCCGTTACTGTCGGGCTGGAAGAAGGTAAGGTTGGATACTGCAACGTCTACTATAAGAAGATGCCATTCGTCGTCGTTCTCTAAAGTGTACGCAGACAAATAATCACCTACGCCGTCTGCACCTGTTTTAGACGTGCTCGTGAAGAACTGGAACTCCATCGTTTCGGTGTTAGTGGAGGGAATACGGTATTTTACGAAGATGTACTGACCGGTTATTTCGTTTGTAGCATTGCGGTATACGGTTGCAAACGCCTCGTTATGACTTCCGCTTGCGTAGAATCTTACGTAGTCGCCGTCGTCACTTTGGAGAAGCACATTGCCAAGTCCGCGGTCGCCGGAGTAGTTGGTGTAAATATCTGCCGCGGGAACGTATACGTTTGCAAGCTCTTCATCCACCGGCTCTTGTTTTTTGGGCCAGCCCTTGAAGTCCTCGTCTACAACGATCTTGAAGGTTCTGCTCTCTACGTTGTCCATATTGAAGGCAAATGCATAAGAATAAGTTCCGTCGCCGTCGTAATAAGCGTAGTAGCCGTCGTAATAATTAGCGTATCCATTCTTATCAGGGGAGTTAGCGGAGCTCACGACGTATTCCTGCCATTCTCCGTTTACAAGCTCGTATATCTTCGGAACGGTCAGCTTGTTGAAGCCGTAAACACGTACTGCCTGATTATTGGTGCCGCCCGAAACGGTGAATTCTGCGCTTGTGCCGTTAGTGGAAAGAACGCGGGGGAGGTAGGTGCTTTCGATCTTTTCGCCGTCGTTTACGGTAACGGTGAGAGGATCGAGGCAGGTGTTCTCGCGGATCTTCTGCATATTGGTGTCGTCGGTAGAGGTGTACCAGCCCCAAGGTGAGATTACCATAGCGATCGACATCGTGTCGCCCGCCTTGAGAGTGACCTCGCCGAGATCGAGCGAGAGGCTGTAGAGGTATTTAGTGCCTGTAATTACGAAATTGCCCGTGTATTCCTCACCGCCGATGACGATATTGGAATCCTTGATAACAAAGCCGATGTTTGCATTATTCGTTGCCCACGAATTATTCACTGCGTCAAGACCGTAGAGAGAAACGTAGGGGCAGTTATCGCCAAGTACGATCTTTTCTGCAGTTTCGGAGCCGTTAGCATCCTTGTTTACTATCTGATTCTTTTCATCAAGATATCCCAGCTTAGTATAGTGTCCTGCATATCCCTCGAAGGAGTAGAAGGAGAAGTCGTTGGCGAAGTCGGAGATCGTGATATCTTCAAGGATCTCGTAATTTATCACGTAATGTGTACGGAGCTCGTCGGTCTGAGGCAATTCAAGGTGAGTGTAGGTGACCTTGATGCGTCCGTCGTCGGAGATATACTCCATACCGACCTCTGCGTAGACGGGACCCGAGGAATCAATGGTGTTCTTTATGTTTTCGGTTGCAGAATAGTTTCCGTCGGAGTCGGTGTACTGAAGGAAGTACTGATATCCTGCGTGAGTATGCTGAGGCTGATTGCTGTAATGCTCACCCTCAAGCTCGAACCAGTAGGGCATCGAGATAGAACGGAAGTCGGGAAGAGTCCAAAGGTCTCTCGAACCGTACCAAGGCGAGATACAGCTGGTCTCGGTAGTTCCTACGGAAAGGTGATAGTAAGGCCAGAAATACTGAATCGAGGAGAGCTGCTTGATCGGGAAGTTGCCCCAATTCTGATAGACGTTGAGGACGGTGAATTCAAGCGGCTTATCTGCACTTATTACCATAGGGAACATAGTCTCGCCGTACTGCGCGTCACCTGCATCAAACAGGGGTTCTTCGTGCTCGCCGACGAAGTTCTTTGCGACCTCCATAAGAACGGGAAGCACCATATCCTTATCGCTGAGAAGCACTGCATTTTCAAGACAGCCCGACCATGTCTGAGTGCGAATGTAAACGGGTCTGTCTACGTCACTGGTAAATTTGGCATTTACACTGTAATGATAGTTCCACTGTGTGAAGAAGGGAGTATTGAAGCCCGAGCCGTCAATGGTGAACAGATAGTCGCCGCGAATGGAGTCGTATTTTACGAAACCTTCGCTTGTAACGGACTCAAGGGGATTTCTTTCCCACTCGGCTTCCTGCAAGAATGCGGTGAACTCGTGAGATTCATCGGTGTATATCCTCTGACCCATGAAATAGTCGTTATCGGTGCTATTGTTAGGCACATTAATTGTGCCGTTCTGACTCTGGAGAGAGGAGGTCTGCTTGATGACGTAATTGCCGTCGGTAAGAGTTACGGTGAGAGTCCCCGAATTTTTGTGAACGGGAAGAATATATCCGAAAATACCGACGTTCTTGATATCAAATCCGACGTATTCGGCACTTGCCCAATCAACTCCGTCGAGGGTATCGTGGAGTCCGTTTGCATCCTTTACGACGAGCTTATCAACGGTATCGGAAGCAACCTTGGTGAGAAGACCGACCGAAGCGATGCCCGTGGTAGTCTCCTTTGCGACGAAATGGAGAGCCTGATGAAGCTTGTCGGAATAGGTGTGGAAGGTTCTGTCAAGAACGACGTTGGGAGCGTCTGTGTTTACTCCCAACACCTTAACGTCCTTGATGCAGATCGTTTCGTTTGCCGAGCCGTCAATGTCAAGACGGAAAGCCGTGAAATCTCCCGTGTAATCAACTCCGCTGTCAAGGAAGATGATATACTCGTGGTATTCGCCGTCGTTTGCAATAGAGAAGCCTATATTCTGGGAATCGTTAAAATCAGTGAAGCTTCCCGCAACAAAGTAAAGCTTTGCTGAAGAGGCACTCTCGGATTTTATGGAAATTGATATTGCATTGTAGGTATCAGTTGAATACTTAAACGCATTCGTTCCGGTATGAATATAAGGATCGGTTGAATCCGCTATCTTCATCTCAATGTAATATCCGTCCGATGCTTTTCTGAGTTTGGAACTACTGACGCTACTGCTACAATGGTCTCTAAGTAGCTTCATATCCATGTCCTCACTCGCGGAGAATTCATATTCTCCAATGAAGTTTTGATCGAGGAAGTGAACGTCATAATAGTAGTAGCCGAGTCTATATACGTTGGCTCTTGCGGAGACCGACGAGCCCGACGAATAATAAACGTTGCCGTCTTCCATTTCGATGAAGGCGTCCATAGTGTTCTGAACGTAGACACCGCCGTTTTTGTTAGTAAGGGCGGTCAAGGTCTTGGAGTCGCCTGCAAGGGGGAAGGTGAGAGTCATATTGAGATTCTCGACCGTGTACTGAGTACGGTTGACGTTATAGTAGGTCTTTACACCGTTAGCAAGCATGTTTGCATGCTAGATAGAATCAGAGTAGTCGCCTTCAAGATTGATCTCAATCTCGGTTTCAGCTTCCGTGGTTTCTTCGGTCGTATCCTCCGAACCCTTGGTTGTTGTCTCACCGGTGGTTTCGCCTGATGTTTCACCACTGCTTGTGGTGGTTTCTTCGTCGCCTTTTCCTACGCCCGTGCAGGAAGCAAAAATACCGACAAGCATAGCGCTTGCAAGCATCAGGGAGAGAATGGTGATGATAGATCTTTTCATAACCAGTATCCTTTCTTGTTTATATATTATCAGCTTACGTCAGAATAACCGTTAAAGCCGTAATATTTGATGATAGTGGGGTAGTCCTTATATGCATAATTGAAGTCAAGAGATCCCGATATCGAATCGAAAATACCCGTGTAGCAATATTGCCACATTCCAAGGGTCTCTCCGTATTTTTCTGTGTTCCAAACGAACGTTTCGTTGTCTTCTGCGTTCCAAGTATAAGCGGCTGCGCTCGGATACCGCGCATACCAGATCTCAAAAAGCTCGATCATATTATCGGTCTGGAGTATGTTGAATAAAAATTCGTTGTTAACGTAGAGTCCCGTATAATATCCCTCCTTTTGCAATTCAGAGAAGAAGGTGAGACACATTTCAGTGAGGATCGGCGCGGCGATCTCGCTTGGATAGTATTCGTT
This sequence comes from uncultured Clostridium sp., assembly GCA_964594085.1. Taxonomy (GTDB): domain Bacteria; phylum Bacillota; class Clostridia; order Oscillospirales; family CAG-272; genus SVTX01. The sequence continues at coordinate 3,641 of CAZQLJ010000067.1, read as the reverse complement.
GTTTGGATCATCTTCAAGGTCGAGATAGATGGGATATTCAAACTGCTTGCCGTCAAGCCAGCTTATAAGCATTTCAGCATCTTCTTTTATTTCCGTTACGCCGGTAGAATAAGTAAAGAAATATACACCGACGTCGAGTCCTGCGGCTTTTGCGCCCTCATAGTCCATTTCAAAGGTGGGCTCCAGACCACTGTTGGAGCTGCCTATCTTCAAAATAACGTAGTCGCAGCCCGCGTTTTTCAGCGCCTCCCAATCTATCGGTGCGTAGCTTCCGTCGGGATTGACGGTATGATTCCATTTGGATATGTCAATGCCTTTAGCAACTACGGTATCGTTTCCCGAATATGCATTATCTAGAATATCGCTGTAAAATACGTAATTTCCGACGTATGAGTATCCACAGCCTTCACAGTGATACTCGGTGTATCCCATTTCAGATACGGTCGGGGAAACGGTCGTCAGAGTGAAATCGTGACCAAGTGGGGAAGTAATAAAGGTGTAAGAATCTTCGCACGCGCAGGTGTAAGTGGTATAGCCCTCGTCTGTGCAGGTCGGTTGTGCTGATGATGATATAACGTATTCATGTCCCGTTGGCGAAACGTAATCAGAGGTGTAATCATACTCACAATTTTTACACGAATACACGGTGTAGCCCTCCGCGGTGCAGGTGGGAGAGATTATTTCAGTCGAGAATGAATGCTCAATGGGGGCAACGCTATCGGAGTTGTAGCTATACTCACAGTTTTTGCATGAATGTACGGTGTAGCCTTGTGTGGTGCAGGTAGGAGCAATGACCTCGGTCGAAAACGAGTGCCCGTAAGCCGCAACGTAATCTGTATCGTGTGTAAGCTCACAACGGGAGCACTCGTAGTGGCTGTATCCTTGACTGTCGCAATCAGCCTCAACCTTTTGCGACAACACAAGGTCGTGTCCGAGAGCGTCGGTGATATCAGCTACGTAGGAAAAACCGCAGGAGCAGGTGTATTCGGTGTATCCCTGATTTTCACAGTCGGGCTTGACCGTATTTACCGTATATGAGTGACCGACGGGGTTGGTTATATCAGAAACGTAATAATACGTGCAATCCGGACATGCGTGTACGGTCTTGCCGCTTTCGGTACAGGTCGGATCGGTCGTGGTGACCTGCATATTTTCGTGCTTGCACTCCGTATCGCATGAGGTTATCGTGCACAGGATCAGTGTTGCAAGACAAATAGCAAAAAATAAACGTAGAAATTTCATATTATTGGTCATTTATTCAGTTCTTTATAAATAAGATCGGACAGGGCGCAGAAATCAGCAACCGTCAGCTTTTCTCCGCGAATGTCGGGCTTATGACCGCACTCGACGATCATTTCGGTCAATCTCTCCTTGCTTATCTCGGGAAATCCCGTCATAAGAGAGTTGGGAAGTGTCTTTCGTCTCTGCTCAAACGCTGCTTTGATCGTCCTGAAGAAAAGCGCCTCATCAATAGGCTTTACAGGCTTATCCTTCCAAAGATCGATGCGAACAACGCTTGAGGTGACCTTTGGGGGAGGCATAAATCTGTCGGCGCTGACGGTAAAGAGCATTTTTGCGTCTCCGTAGTAGTCGATAGCCGCAGTTATCGCGCCGCAATTCTTCTTGCCTGCGCCTGCCGCAAGTCGCTCGGCGACCTCGGTCTGAACCATTACCGTAATGCTGTCAAATGGCAGATTGCTTTCGATGAGCTTCATCAGAATAGGGGTGGTTATATAGTAGGGAAGATTTGCGCAGACCGCGACCTTGCCCATTTCAAAATAAGGCGCAAGGGCACTTGCAAGGTCTGTTTTCATAATATCTTCATTTATGACTGTGACGTTTTTATATCCGTCAAGGGTGTATCTGAGGACGGGAATAAGTCCCGAATCTATCTCAAACGCCACAACTCTTGAATATCTTTCACAAAGCTCGCGAGTCATACAACCGATACCGGGGCCGATCTCAACGACGGTGATATCCTTATCGTCGTTACACGCGTCCGCTATGTCCTCAACGGTCATATTGTCGGTAAGGAAGTTCTGACCGAATTCCTTTTTGAAATTCAGACCGAACATATCCATGACCTGTTTTATTGTTCTTGGATCACAAAGATTTAGCATTGTTTAACCTTTCTTTTTGTAATTTCCGTTATATGATCTGTCGTTTTTGCCGTAGTTACTTTTCTTATCGAAGTGCTTTTTATCAAATGATCTGTTCTGCGGCTTGTCTTTTCTGAATTCAGCGGGCTTGAAGAACTGATAGAGCGTGCAGGGAAGCATACCGTTATAAAGCTTTCTGGTCTTATCTGCTGACCTTCCGTAGAGCCTTTCAAAATAGTCGCAGGAGGTGATAACGTATATGTGCCAGGGCTCGAAGGTCTTGAAATGTCTTCCTATATCCTTGTAAAGCCACTCTATCTCCTTCATATCTCCCATTCGCTCTCCATACGGGGGATTGCAGACTATCGTACCTCTGCGATCTGTGGGTTTTTCTATTTTGCGAGCGTCGCAATGGAAAAGGTTGATATTTTCTTCGACTCCCGCGCGCAGAGCGTTTTCATAAGCAACGTCGAGAATATCCTCGTCTATATCAGATGCCCATGCCTCGAATTTGGAGTCCTTGATTTCAAAGGATGCCGCCTCCTCGCGAGCCGCCCTCCACATATCCGCACTGATACGCGGAAAATCCTCTGCGGCGAAGCTTCTTTTGAGTCCGGGGGCGATCTTGCGGGCTATCATAGCCGCCTCAATAGCGATAGTACCCGAGCCGCAGAAGGGATCCCAAAAGAGAATATCCTCACTTGGACGCGAGGTCAGGGCAATAGCAGCCGCCAAGGTCTCACGCAAGGGAGCAATACCCGCATCGGGTCTGTATCCGCGTTTGTGAAGTGCAACTCCCGAGGTGTCTATCATAAGCATAGCCTCGTCCTTGAGAATGAAAAACTCGACCTTGTATTTTACAGCGGTCTCATCAAACCAAGCGATACCGTAAGCGCCCGAAAGCCTGTCCACGATAGCCTTTTTGACTATACTCTGACAGTCGGGAATAGAGGTCAGCTTACTCTTTATCGAATGACCCGAGACGGGGAATTGATCGAGCCTGCCGATCCAATCCTCCCAACGAATCGCATTCGTACCGTCAAAAAGCTCGGTAAAGCTTTCCGCATGAAAGCGACCGAGAACGATAAATACACGCTCGGCGCAACGGAGATTTATATTAACGCGAGGGATATCCTTTTCCTCGCCCTCGAAAAGCACTCGTCCGTCGATAGTCTCGACTCTTTTAAGTCCGAGCGCGTCTATTTCTTCGCCTAACTGTCTCTCAAGACCAAAAAGGCAGGTAGCAGCAAGAAGCATAATTTAACCTTTCTGAAGTATACAATAATTCATTTTATATTATAATGTATTTTGGCAGATTTGTCAATAAGAAACGGGCTGAAAATCAGCCCGTTTGTAATTATTCTTCATCAATATCCGACATGGCGGATTCTTCTATTCCAAGGATCTGATCGCCCTCGGAGGTGTCGATCTCCTCGATCGCCTTAAGCTTCTTCTGAATGATGTTATTTCTGTGCTGTGCGTCGTCGAGAGTCTTGCCCGCCTCGTCGATCTTCTTTTTCGCCTTTGCGAGCACGGAAGAGA
>CAZQLJ010000066.1:0-8841 GCA_964594085.1 uncultured Clostridium sp. | reverse complement strand
CGTCCCAACAAACGCCTATTCCGAGCTTTTCGGCAAGCGCGGAGACGTTCAGGGCGCAGGAGCCGTAGAGGTGATTGTCGGGGGCCTCCTTTTCGCTCGGCATATTCTCAACGCAAAGACGAACACCCTTGCTTTTCGCGTACTCGACCACGGGAGTCAAAAACGCCATATTCGCTCTTACCCAATCGCCGTAGCTTCTTTCGGACGAGTAGAATGATATGGGGTGGACGACAGCGCGAGATATTCCCATAAGCTTTGCGGCGTTGATTCCACGGAAAAGCTCTCGAGTGTATTTAGCCATCAAAACCGAATTGTTCGGGTCGGGCATATAGAAGGAGAGATGACAGACGGGCAGACTGATACCCTTGCTTTGAGCCTTGCGTGCAGTCGAATAAAGCACCGATTCCCACGAATCGTCGTATCTTGAGAGCGATTCAAACGACATATCGATCGCGCCAAGACCTACAGTCTCGAAAAAATCGACCATAGACGAGCAGGAAAATCGTCCGTTTGGATGATCCTCGTAAATTCTCGACGGCGCGCACAGCGTGACCTTTTTCACGTCAACCTCCTTTCCTTTTGCATTGATTTTCGCAAAAAACAGATTTACATTTTATTATATCAAAATTTTGCGGCTTTGTCAATCATTGTTGCGTCTTTTTTTGCTCTTCGGGTGATTTTTTGGGGAAATCGCTCGGAGGACACGCTTATTTGCAAATTCTTTTTTGCTAATTGACTATTGACTTGATCAAAAATTTGATGTATAATAAAAAAGTAAGATGGCATAGTATCGTTATCAGAATTATCAACACCGTTTATTCCGAAAGGATCAAAAATGCAAAATTTCACTCTGTTCACTGCCGTTCATTTCGGCGACAACGCGCTTTCGCGCCTTGCAAAGCTTGAATACAAGAGCGTTTTCATAGTTGCCGATCCATTTACCGTTAAAAGCGGTCTGATCAGCAAGATCACAAGCCCTCTTGTTTCGGCAAACATTAAATATACCATTTACTCGGACGTTGTTCCCGACCCCTCGATCCAGAAGGTCGTTGCGGGCGTTACAGCGCTTATGAAGGACAAGGCCCCCTGCATCATAGCGGTTGGCGGCGGCTCGGCGATCGACCTTACCAAGTGCGTTCGTCAGTTCGCAAACAAGATGGAGCCATCCTATTTCCCGAGATTTATAGCTATACCGACGACAAGCGGCACGGGTAGTGAGGTCACGTCGTTTGCGGTCATTACCGACACAGAAAAGAACATAAAGCACGCGCTTATCGACGACAAGCTGCTTCCCGACGAGGCAATTCTCGACGTTGAGATGGTCAAGAGCGTTCCCGCTTCGATCACCGCGGACACGGGTATGGACGTTCTGACACACGCTATCGAGGCTTACGTCAGCACAAACGGAAACGTATTCTCGGATATGTACGCTAAAAAGGCGACACAGATATGTAAGGACTATCTCGTTCGCTCCTACAAGTTTGACGAAACGAACGACGTTGAGGCGAGGGCGCAGATGCACGTGGCATCCAATCTCGCGGGAGTTGCCTTCAACGCGGTCTCGCTCGGACTTAATCACGGCATGGCGCATCAGCTCGGCGCACAGTTCCACATCCCTCACGGTCGCGCAAACGCGATATTGCTCCCTGCGATAATCAGCTACAACAGTGACGTTACTCAACAGACTCACTCTATGACAGAGCCCACCGAGGTGGCGAAAAAATACGCGAGTCTTGCCCGCAGAATCGGAGTGGGCAGCTACAACGACATCGCGTCGGTCAAATCTCTTATGAGCTATCTCGAGGAGCTGAGAGTTGAGATGCACGTTCCGCGCTCGGTCAAGGAGGCGGCTCCCGATCTTTCGCGCGAGGAATATATGTCCAAGGTCGTTGCGATGGCAGATGCCGCGCTTGAGGACAGATGTACTCCCTCAAACCCCAAGGTGCCCAACAAGCTTGATATTATAAGACTTTTCGTCGAGATCTATGATCACGAGGATTGATAAACAAAATTAAAGACTGATTTACACAAAAATGTTAAAACCCCAACAGATTTAAATCTGTTGGGGTTTTAGTCTATCAAAAAGGCTATTATTTTTTCAGCACTTTTTTGCACCACGTACGTTTGTTGCATTTCGGACACTTTAAATACCGAGTCGTTCCCCTGTGCATTGCCCACAGTGCTTCTGAATAGGTGGGCACGATCTCGTAGCCACATTTTTTGCACTTGTAAGCACCCACGCTGACCTCGAGCTTCAATGCGTAGAAGCACGGTATCAAAAAAACTACGCAAATTCCAAGAATCGTTATAAGCTGCCATATTCCTTCGGGCATCAAGAATGCGGCGATCAAGATGCCTGCAAACAGGGCTATCATGCTTACGGTCAAAATTGCCCACATGGAAGCCCAGATCGTTTTGTTTTTCTTCTCCAATTCTTTTGCCATTTCAAGCAAAAGCTGTTCATTCTTTTCGTTGTTGTTTTCCATAATAAATTTCTCCCCACTCAACAATTCGTTTACACTGATGCCGAGGATATCGCACAGCTCAAGCATAATGGAGGTGTCGGGCATTGCCTTGCCCGTTTCCCATTTTGATACGGCTCTGTCTGTGATCCCCAGTTTTTCTGCCAACTGCATCTGTGTTAGGTTGGCTTTTTTTCTGCATTCGGCAATAAATTTGCCGATTTTGATTTGATCCATAAAAATCTCCATTCCGTCGCCCGCGGCGGCACAATAGTAATCGATGAATTTTGCCAAAGGCAAAATTCGTGCGCGAAAAAGATTGTTTCACCGTAAAAGAGAAGTGACTTTCGCGCTGACCTCCTTTCGCCTACAGTATAACTGCAAAAGCATATAAAATCCACACACCGTTGGTTGAGTGAGGAGAAAACAACCAACGGTAGAGTGAAATTTATGTAAAATTTTTGTTTTTCGTATTGTTTACAGCGTTATTTTTCTGCACTCGAGGTAGAAGCGCTTATCTGCCGCGTGGCCCATTGAGAAGGTCTTGCGGGGCAGTGCGCCGTCACAGATGACGGTCTTGAAAAGCATATTCTTCGTCATTCCGTCGAAGGTGATGCCAAGGGTGTTGTCCTGTCTTGTCAATGCTCTGACAGTTTCGACACCGTGGATATAGTCGACGGTCACCTCGGGGTGAGCCTTGACGTAAATATCAAGGAAGTTCTGCACGGTTCCTACCGCAAGCTGTGCTTCGGCGCTCTTTACCGTGTAGGTTTTTATAATCTCGCCGTCCTGCCAGAGATCTATGACCTGCTCCTCCGCGTTGCCGCAAAGTCCCGAAAGATAGTTGGAAAAGGCGGCTGTAAATTCTTCCTTGTCGACGCCGAAAAGCACGCGGTATATCGGCTCGAAGTCAAGCGCTTCGTCGTGCAGATTGACTATCTCGCAAAGCGCAAAGCGTGCGGGGTGACATTTTGCCGCATCAACTCCGATCTCGCTCTTGATCTCCTCGTAAAGCGCCTTGGCGGATGCCAGGGAGTGATTACCGTCGCCCATAGCGAAAAGAAGCGGAGAGGCATCAACGCCGTATTTTGTTTTCATAGCCTCAGCCGTTGCAAGCTTGGCAAGCGCCGCGTTTATTCCGTCGAAATCCTCGGGGGCAATGAAAAAGCCTTTGACGTGTCCGCTATCTGCCATCAGGTCAAAGTCGTATGCCTTCGCGTAGCTCTCTGCCTTTGACGAAATAGGTTCGATAACCGTACGCTCGGGGTCGTCGATAAGTATCATGATATGCGGCATTTCAAAAGCAGCGCCGCGACGAATAGCAACTCTCGGCGGTATGCGCTCAAGCACCGTGCCCTCGGTCGCTCTTGTGAGCGTTTGCGAGCCCTTTGAATAGTCGTAATCCTCGAGGTCGATCGCACCCACGATGCCTCTACGGATCCTGCCGTCCGACTGCTTCCTTTCGAGATATATCATCGAATTTTTGTGCTCGACGAGGGGCTCTGCGAGATATTCGCGCATTTTTTGATTGATTTTCGGGATCAGCTCGCGCTCTCTGTCGAGAAACGCCTCGGGGAGCATAAGCTCAAGCGTTGAGGGGCTATTTCCGACGAATTCATACGCCTTTTCCCAATATTCAGGCTCGCTGGTGTACTGATCGCAGGCTACTGCTGCCCACTTTTTGCCGTCGACCTTGTCAAAATCGGGCAATAATATATTTGACGGGTAAAGATACGTCTTCATAAATATCCGTTCCTTTCGGGAAATGGGTCGATCCGCTTCATGCGTTGACCCTTGCTTGTATTTTACCATAAAGCGCTCCGACAATCAAGCGTTTGAATAAAAAATCTCAAAAAACTTGACTTTTTCGTTAATAAAAACACCTTTTTGCGCCCCAAAGTCAACTTTTTATTGATAATTGCTATTGACAAAAAAGCCGTTTTTTCATATAATATAGTATACATTGTCGCTTACAGACGAGAAATTGATTATTTTTGTTGCGCTATGGCGCAAGAAAGGCAGATAAATATGAGTCTTAAAGTCGTTAAATTCGGCGGTTCTTCCCTTGCGGATGCCCAACACTTCCGTCAGGTCGCTGAAATTATAAAAGCAGACCCCGACCGCAGATACGTCGTTCCCTCTGCTCCCGGAAAGAGATTTTCCGACGACACCAAGGTAACCGATCTTTTTTACACTCTCTTTGAGCTTGTTCGCGCTCACGCGTCAAGCGACGTGATCGATGCTCACTACGAGAAGATCAAGGAAAGATACAATTCAATAATCTCCGAGCTTGGCCTCAATTTTGACCTTTCGGGTGAATATGAGTACATCAAGAACGCTATCCTGCATAATTCGGGACGTGACTTTGCGGCGAGCCGCGGTGAGTACCTCAACGGTCTGATCCTCGCAAAATACATCGGCTTTGATTTCATCGATGCAGAAAACGTGGTCTATTTCCGCGAAAACGGAACCTTTGACGAGGACAAGACCAACGACATTCTCTCCCTTGAGCTCAAGGATCACAAGTACGCCGTCATTCCCGGATTTTACGGAATCGCTCCAAACGGCACCATCGTGACATTTTCGCGCGGAGGCTCCGACATTACCGGTTCAATCGTTGCGCGCGCGGCAGAGGCCGATCTTTACGAGAACTGGACCGACGTTTCGGGATTTCTCATGGCAGATCCCCGTATAATCAATAATCCACAGCCTATCGACACGATCACCTACCGTGAGCTCCGCGAGCTTTCTTACATGGGCGCGACGGTGCTTCACGAGGATGCAATATTCCCCGTTCGTTACGCGGGCATTCCGATCAACATCAGAAACACCAATCACCCCGAGGACAAGGGCACGATGATCGTTTCGCAGGCATCGAGCTACGACAGCGAGCACGTCATCACCGGTATCGCGGGCAAGAAGGGCTTTTCGGTTATCACTATTGAAAAGGATATGATGAACTCCGAGATCGGTTTCGGTCGAAAGGTGCTTGAATGTCTTGAGGACAACGACGTCTCCTTTGAGCATCTGCCCTCGGGTATTGACACGATGAGTGTTGTCGTATCCACCGCCCAGTTCGAATCTCACAAGGAACGCGTGCTTCAGGCGATAAACCGCCGAACAAAGCCCGACAGCATCAGCATTGAGGACGGTCTTGCTCTCGTTGCCGTTGTTGGACGCGGTATGGTCAAGGCAAAGGGTACTGCGGCGAGAGTCTTCTCCGCTATTTCAAATGCGGGAGTCAACATCCGCATGATCGACCAGGGCTCTTGCGAGCTTAACATCATCGTTGGCGTTGAGGAGCACGATTTTAACACCGCGCTCAATGCGATCTATAATGAATTTGTGAAATAATTGAACACAAAAAGGAGAAGCGTTTTCGCTTCTCCTTTTTTGTATTACAGTTCAAATATTTTGACTGACTTTATTGCGCTTCCCTCTTCACGTTCGACTACTTCGCCCAGGGCGAAAAAGTGACCGTTCTCGGAGCAGACGCGCACTCTTTGGCCGACCTTCAACTCGGTCTTTATTTTTTTCTGATAGATCGGACAACCGTCACGGAAGAGCTTTTCGAAAAAGGCGGGTAGCTTTGCCGAGTCGAGCTCGGCAAAGAGTCGTTCTGTCGGCAAAAGCAGGGCTTTGCGGTCTTCTTCGGGCATGCTTTCGATCTCTTCAAGCGTATGGCACTCGTCTATTGATATTCCGCAGGCTTCGGCGCGCTCGAGAGTTGCCATGACTCCTCCGCAACCAAGCTTTGCTCCGATATCGGCACAAAGCGTGCGGATATACGTGCCGCCGCTACAGGTGACGTCGAGGGTATAGTCTGTTTTGCTCTCCGCGATCGGCAGGCAATCAAGCGAATACACGGTTATCTCTCTCTCCTCGCGCTCGATCACCACACCCTGCCGTGCAAGGTCGTAAAGCTTTTGTCCGCCCACCTTGAGTGCCGAATACATCGGCGGTATTTGCTTTATTTTTCCGACGAAGTCCTGACAGATCTGCTTTACCCGATCAAAATCGGGAATATTATCGCAGCTCGTGAGGACCTCTCCCGTCACGTCCTCGGTGTCGGTGGTCAATCCAAGACGCAGAGTCGCTCTATACGACTTTTTATCCGACGAGATATATTCGCACGCCTTCGCGGCTCTGCCGACAAGCACGACGAGGACTCCCGTTGCCATAGGGTCAAGCGTGCCCGCGTGGCCGACTCTCTTTGTATTGTACAGTCTTCTGACCTTGTTTACGACGTCGTGGGAGGTCATTCCCGACGCCTTTTTTATTGCAAGAATGCCGCCCGGAAGATTATCAAATTCGCTATGCTTCATAATTAAAACCTGACTATTGCAGAATTTATGGTAAATCCCTTTTCGGAAAAATTCTTTTCGTATTCGGTCATAACGTTGCCCTCAGCGCGATCACTGTTGTGCAGGTCGCGGGTCATCCACTCGACCGTCAGACCAAACTCGGCAAATTCCTCGAGTGAAAAGTCGAAAAGTCCTACGTTATCGGTCTTGAAGATCAAAAGTCCGCCGTCCTTGAGCAGCTTTTTATACTTTTCGAGATAAATTCTGTGCGTCAGTCGGCGCTTCGCGTGACCTGCCTTGGGCCAAGGATCGCTGAAATTGAGGTAGATCACGTCAAGGCATTTTTCGGGAAACCACTCTTCAAGATTATCGGCATTTCCGATGATGAAACGGAGATTATCGGGTCTTGTTTCCTTGCAAGCCATCGCTTTTTCGAGCGCAAGACAACAGACATCTCTGACTCTCTCCATTGCGATAAGGTTTATTTCTGGCTGCTTCGCCGTAGTGCCCACCGCAAAGTTTCCCTTTCCGCATCCGATCTCAAGGCAGAGCTTCTTTTTCTTGTCGGAAAAGGGCGCTGCGGGGTCGTCCTTCAGGGTTGCGGGGTCGGATATAAGTAGTTCTGCACAGGCGAGGATCCTCTCGTCGCCGTGCTTCTTTTTTCTCATTCTCATAAAAATTCTTCCTATTCACTGCATTTTTCAACTGCAAATTAATGGGGGACAATGGTATTTGATTAAAATATTTAGGGATTTTATGGCGATGAAATTGATGCTCGCGCGTGTTTAACGACAAACACGGTGGCGTATTCTACTCATCCACCACTACGGGGTCCCCCTTCCCTCGCAAGGGAAGGCTATTTTTTGTTCGGGGGAAGTTTTGAGGGGGGAGAGGGGCGTGGGGAGAGGGCGGAACTTTTTCAAAAGTTCCCTCTCTCCCCACATGACGCCTTATACATTAAATCTAAACAGAACGATGTCGCCGTCCTTCATTACGTACTCTTTGCCTTCACTACGAACGAGTCCCTGCTCCTTTGCCGCAACCATATTGCCGCAAGCTACGAGGTCGTCGAAGGCGATGACCTCGGCTCTGATAAATCCGCGCTCGAAGTCGCTGTGTATCTTACCTGCCGCCTGGGGTGCTTTAGTTCCTCTTGTGATAGTCCAGGCGCGGACCTCCTCGGGTCCTGCGGTAAGATAGCTGATAAGACCGAGCAACGAGTAGCTTGCCTTGATGAGCTTATCAAGTCCGCTTTCCTCAATTCCCATATCCTCAAGGAACATCTGCTTTTCCTCACCCTCGAGCTCTGCGATCTCGGACTCGATGCCTGCGCAGACCGCTATAACTCCACTCTTTTCGGTCTCGGCAAATGCCTTAAGCTTCATATATGCCTCATTGTTTACGGGCTCGGCGGTCGCGTCGTCCTCGCTGACATTTGCAACATAGATAACGGGCTTCATCGTAAGCAGGGGGGTGTCATAAAGGCAAGCAAGCTCATCGGCAGTGAGCTCCATAGTGCGCGCGCACTTGCCCTCCTCAAGAGTAGCGTAGATACGCTCAAAGAGAGCGAGCTCGCCCGCGAGAGTTTTGTCGCCCTTCATTGCCTTTTTGGTTCTGTCTATTCTTCTTTCGACCATTTCCATATCGGAGAAAATGAGCTCCATATTGATGGTCTCGAGGTCGCGCATGGGATCGACCGAGCCGTCGACGTGAATGATATTATCGTCCTCAAAGCAACGGACTACGTGGATTATCGCGTCACACTCGCGGATGTTTGACAAGAACTTGTTTCCAAGTCCTTCTCCCTGCGATGCGCCCTTGACAAGTCCCGCGATATCTACGAACTGAATGATGGCGGGGGTATATTTCTTGGGGTCGTACATCTTCGCCAGCACGTCAAGGCGGCTGTCGGGTACTGTAACAACGCCGACGTTGGGCTCAATGGTGCAGAAGGGATAGTTTGCCGATTCTGCGCCCGCGTTGGTCAGTGCGTTAAAAAGAGTTGATTTTCCTACGTTTGGAAGTCCCACTATGCCGAGCTTCATATAAAAATTACCTGCTTTCCGTAAAAATAC
>CAZQLJ010000065.1:0-8860 GCA_964594085.1 uncultured Clostridium sp. | reverse complement strand
CTCACAAGGCGTTCCTTGCCTTCAATATGGCTTAATCTATGTTTGAAAAGCTTGTATCGACCGTGGAAAAATACGACAGGCTTGAATATGAGCTTGCCAACAACACGGCTTTGATAACAGATGCCACGGCTTATGCCAAGGCAATAAAGGAATATCGCTCTCTTACGCCTGTGGTTGAAAAATACCGCGAATATAAACGGGCGCAGAGCGATATCAGCGACGCTTTACAGATAATCGACGAATCTGACGACGCGGAGATGCGTGAATTGGCGCAGGAGGAGCTCAAGGCGGCAAAAACAAGGGTTGAGACTCTTTCCGATGAGTTGACCGTGCTTTTGCTTCCGCGCGACCCTAACGACGATAAAAACATTATCGTTGAGATAAGGGCAGGCGCGGGAGGCGAAGAAGCGGCTTTGTTTGCCGCAGTTCTCTTCCGAATGTATTCGATGTATTCGGCGGCGGTTGGATTTAAGGTCTCGATAGCGAACGCGAATGAGACCGAGCTCGGCGGATACAAGGAGATCTGCTTTACCGTTGAGGGCGACGGCGCATACTCGCGATTCAAGTTTGAGTCGGGAGTTCACCGTGTTCAACGAGTCCCCGAGACCGAGTCACAAGGACGCATACAGACCTCTACGGCTACCGTTGCGGTGCTTCCCGAGGTCGAGGACGTTGAGATCGAGATCAAGGATTCCGATCTGATATACGAATCCTGCAAATCGAGTGGTGCGGGCGGTCAGCATATAAATAAAACCGAGTCCGCGGTCAGATTGACACACAAGCCCACGGGTATCGTGGTCGAGTGTCAGGAGGAGCGTTCGCAGTTCAAAAACAAGGACAAGGCGCTCAAGATGCTCCGCGCAAAGCTTTACGACATAAAGCAAAGAGAACAATCCGAGAAGGTTGCCTCCGACAGAAAAAATCAGGTTGGAACTGGTGACCGAAGTGAAAAGATACGAACCTACAACTATCCGCAAAATCGCGTGACTGATCACCGTATCGGCGTTACGCTCTATTCGCTTGACAGCTTTGTTAACGGAAATATCGGTCAGATGATCGATTCGCTTATTGCCGCCGATACTGCGGAAAAGCTTAAGGCGGAAAACAACGATTAATTCAAAGAAAGGAGCCGCACAAATGGAAACTGTGATACTGAAAATTGAAGACCCCGTAAAGCAGAGCGCGCAGATCGAGCGTGCGGCGGCTCTGATACGCGACGGAGGGCTTGTGGTCATTCCGACCGAGACGGTCTACGGTCTCGGCGGTGATGCTACCAATCCCCTGTCGGCTCAAAAAATATACGCCGCCAAGGGTCGCCCCTCGGATAATCCCTTGATCATCCATATAAGCGACCCTAGCGACGCGGAAAAATACGCGTTTACAAACGAGCTTTACTATAAGCTTGCAAAAGCCTTTATGCCCGGTCCTCTGACCGTGATACTTCCTAAAAAGGACTCTGTACCGCGTGAAACCACGGGTGGACTTGAAACGGTTGCCGTACGTTGTCCTTCAAATCCAGTCGCAAGCGCGATAATCAGGGCGGCAGGAGTGCCTATTGCCGCACCGTCGGCAAATATTTCGGGTAGACCGTCTGCCACGGCGGTAAAATACGTTATCGAGGATTTTGACGGCAGAGTTGATATGATAGTTGACGGCGGCGAGAGTGAGATCGGTCTTGAATCGACTATCGTTCTCATTACCGAGAATAACGGTCTAGTACTTCTCCGCCCCGGCGCAATAACCTACGATGCGCTTTGTTGCGTTTGCGAGGATGTGACAGTTTCCCCAACGCTTGAGGGCACGCTCCGTGAGGACGAGCGTCCTTTATCCCCCGGGATGAAGTACCGTCACTATGCTCCGTCTGCTAAATTCGTTTTGCTCGACGGAAAAGAAGAGGCGATCATAAATTTCCTGACGGAAGAACAGAAACGATGTAGGTGCGCCGTGCTTTGTTACGACGAGGAGGCAGAGCTTTTGTCGGATGAGCTGTTATTACCTATCGGTAAGCGCGGAGACCTCAAAACTCATGCGAGGATGTTGTTTGCGCGTCTGCGCGAATGCGATGAACTCTCCCCCGATATAATTTATGCTCATATTCCCGACAAGGCAGGTCTTGGACTTGCTCTATATAACCGTATGATACGCGCGGCGGCTCACACGGTGCTTAACGTTGAAGATTAAACTTTTTGAAAGGTACAGATATATAAAATGGCGAAGAAAAAGAAACAGAACGAACCACAAGAAATCGTTTATGCCCCTATAGTGCCACAGCCTATTACGGAGACTATCGAGAAAAACTATATGCCTTACACTATGAGCGTTATAGTTTCCCGTGCTATTCCCGAAATCGACGGATTCAAGCCCGCGCACCGAAAGATCCTTTATACTATGTACGATATGGGTCTTCTCAAGGGACCAAGAACCAAGAGTACCAACGTCGTTGGTTCGGTAATGAAGCTGCATCCTCACGGAGATCAGTCTATTTATGAAACCTTGGTCCGTTTAACACGTGGCAACGAGACCTTGCTTCACCCCTTCATCGATTCTAAGGGAAGCTTTGGAAAACAATATTCGTCGGATATGAAGCCTGCAGCGGCGCGTTATACCGAGGCGAAGCTTGATAGCTTTTGTGCAGAGCTCTTTGCGGGTATAGATAAAAACGCGGTGGATATGGTCGACAACTACGACGGTACGATGAAGGAGCCCAGACTACTCCCCACCACCTTCCCGAATATTCTTGTTACGCCAAGCAGCGGTATCGCCGTTGGTATGGCTTCGGATATCTGCTCGTTCAACCTTGCCGAGATATGTGACGGTACTATTGCGATCCTGAAAAAACCCGATATTTCGGTTGACAAGATAATGGATATCATAAAGGCGCCCGACTTCCCCGGCGGCGGACAGATAATCTACGACCGCGAGCAGATGCGCTCCATATACGAGACGGGGGATGGCTCGTTCAAGATCCGTTCCAGATATTCCTACGATCCTGCGGCAAACTGCATTGATATATTGCAGATCCCATATTCGACCACTATTGAGCAGATACTCAACAAGATCTCCCAGCTCGTTAAGGAAGGAAAGCTTAAGGAGATAGTCGATTTCCGAGACGAGATCGATCTGAGTGGATTCAGACTGACGCTTGATCTTCGCAAGGGCGTTGATCCCGACAAGCTGATGCAAAAGTTGTTTAAGGCAACTCCTCTTGAGAGTAGCTTCAAGTGTAACTTTAACATTATAATCGACGCCGAGCCCCGTCAGCTCGGAGTTATCGATATTCTTTCCGAGTGGATAGAATTCAGAAAGTCTTGTCTGAAACGAGAGCTTGCATTTGATCTCGGTAAAAAGAAGGATAAGCTTCATCTGCTTCTTGGTCTTGGAAAGATATTGCTTGATATCGATAAGGCGATCAGAATTATCCGCAAGACAGAAAAGGACGAGGACGTTATTCCCAATCTCTGTGTTGGATTCAATATTGATGAGATTCAGGCGAACTACATTGCGGACATAAAGCTCCGTAATCTCAACCGCGAATATATACTTAACAGGATCTCCGAGATCGAAGATCTTAAAAAAGAGATTGCCGATATCGAGGAGATACTTGCCGACGAATTTAAGCTCAAGGCGCTTATTGCCAAGCAGTTGACCGATATTAAGAAGAAGTACGGTCAGCCCAGAAAGACTCAGATACTTGAGGCCGAAAACGTCGAGGTCTACGTTGAAGAAGAGACGGTTGAAAACTATCCTTGCAAGATAGTTCTCTCTCGCGAGGGTTATTTCAAGAAGATCACCTACCGTTCGCTTCAGGGTAACGACGAGCAATATTTCAAGGACGGTGACGGCTTGCGTCAGATATTTGACGCTGAAAATAAGGACACGGTATTCTTCTTTACCGACAAGGCTCAGCTTTACCGTGCTGCCGTTAATGACTTTGAAAACTGCAAGGCGTCGGTCATCGGTGAATTCGTGCCTGCGGCTCTGAAGATGGATCCCGGTGAAAAGCCGATCTTTATGACGATTCAAAGCGAGTTCCGCGAGGGATATAACTACGTATTCGTATTTGAGAACGGTAAGGGTGTTCGAATTCCCGAAAAGGCTTACGAGGTATCAAGTGTACGTCGAAAGCTCAAGGGCATATACTCTACCGCTTCGCCTATAGTGGCGGTCTTCTCGGAGCAGGAAAAGAAGCCGTTTGATATTATGCTTGTTTCAAGTGAGGACAGAGCTATTATATTCAAATCCTCTCTTATCCCCGTTAAGGCGACTAAGACTGCATCTGGTGTTCAGCTTATGACGGTTAAAAACAAACAAAAGATAGTTAAGGCTATATCGGATTTTGATAATACGTCCGAGGCGACCAAGGGCTACAGAAAGATCAAGCTTCCCGCAACGGGAGTCTTGCTCAATGACAAGGATATCAAAAACCGTCAGATAAGTATTGATGAGGTGTAATAATGAGCGAGAAAAAAAGAAAATTTTGGATAAGATTTATGGCAATATTGCTCGTTGTACTGATGTTTGGATCGGTAGCATACGTTGCTTTGTCGATGATACTTGCTTAAAAAAACAAAAAGCTCTGTACCGCGGTACAGAGCTTTTTACTTTTAAAATCAGAAAAACAAGCTAAGGAACAGAAGTGCGGAGACTGTGATAGCAGATCCGCCGAGAAGCTGCAAAAACGTATGTCTTTTCATCTTGATGCTTGACATGAAGACAAATACGGTCAACACCGCACCGACAGCTGCAGGAATATATAATCCCCAATATATCAGCATAGCTACGGGACCGACGATTCCACAAGCGTGTCCGCTTGCTTTGAGATGGAACAGCTTATTGAATACTGCTATAAGCACTCCGGATATAAGATAGTCGAGATATATGAACACGACTGTATTTAACGGCGCGTCAAATATCAGGGCAAGCACGCAGCCGAGAATATATCCCACTACTGAAAATATTATTGCAAGATTTCTCTGTCCTTCTCTGCCCTTATCCTTATAATACGGAATAAATCTTTGGAGTGGGTAAGAGAGTATTGGCAATATTCCAAGGAAGAGTATGCCCAACAGCGTGTCGACCAATCCCAAGGTTCTATACGCGCCCAGAATTATAAACAATGCGGACGCCATAATGGGTGGTACGGTCGCCACACGAATTATCTTATACACTTTATTCATTATCTGCCTCGCTTATATTGTAAAATTTAGTCCTCGCAGACATCTTCGGAGGAGTCGACGTTAAAAACAATAGTGTCCACCTCACCGTCTCCCGTGGTGTCAAGCATGATTGCGTCTGCCTCGCCGTCACCGTCTATGTCTACTGCGCCGAGAACCTCGGATTTATTCTTTTTCTGCAACAACTTATATACCACGAAAGCAACTGCTGCCGCTGCTGCAAATGCCGCAACTATGATCGCGACGGTCTTTAAGCACGAGCTTCTCTTTTTTGAAGTGTTTTCCATATATAATACCTCCTAAAAAATGTGAAATTTATTGTTGATTAAATTATACCATTTTACTGTTTGAAATATGTGAATGACTTGTAAATTGTTAAAATCTTTTGGAGTCCGACAATATATATTCGTCCTTTTGGGAACAATATTATACAAACAAAAAACAATTTTATTTGTAAGGGGAATTTTTATGCAAAAGACAAATGCGCGCTCGTGCGCGATAATCGGGTGCGGTAACGTCGGCGCGGCGACGGCATATGCGCTGATGCACAGCAGACTTTTATCAAAGATCGTTCTTATAGATATAAACAAGAAAAAAGCTTTTGGAGAGGCAGAGGATATTTCGCATTCGCTTCCCTTTAACGCTCCTATGGAGATAGTTGCGGGAGATTATCCCGATATTGCGGATTGCGGGATCGTTATTATCACGGCGGGAGCAAATCAAGTTCCCGGGGAGTCGCGAATGGCGCTTTTGCAGGAAAACGCAAGGATATTCAGAAGCATTATAGATAACGTTATCAAATATAATCAGGACGGGATAGTTCTGATAGTTACAAATCCCGTGGATATACTGACATATATCACTCTTGCACGGTCAGAGCTGCCCGCCGAGCGCGTGATTGGCTCGGGAACGGTTCTCGATACCGCGAGACTGAAGGAAAAGGTGGGACGGTATCTTGGGGTTGACAGTAGAAACGTGCATTCGTTCGTAATTGGGGAGCACGGAGACAGTGAGGTTGCGGTCTGGAGCAGTGCGAACGTTTCGGGTATTGATCTTACCAGCTATTGCGCCGAGCGTAAGATCGAATATGACAAATCTGCGCTTGATCGACTTGCCGCGGAAGTGATGACGAGCGCGTACAGAATAATCGAGGCGAAGGGGGCGACCTACTATGGAATTGCCGACTCTGTTCGCAGAATAGTTGCCGCGATAGTTAACGACGAGCATACTATTCTTCCCGTCTCCGCAAGGCTTAAGGGCGAATACGGGATTTACGACGTTTGTATGGGTATTCCCTGCATCGTTGGAAGGAGTGGCATTGAGCAGATATTGGAGATCCCGCTTGATGCGACCGAACATTCGAGGCTTCACAGATCCGCCGAGGCGTTGAAGGCGGCAATATCTGAATTATAACAAACAAAGGAGAGAATCTTGAAGTTCTCTCCTTTTTTAGTTAATTATACATAGCTCGAGGTCCGCCGATGTATTTGGGGCGAGTGTAAGCACAAATAACGTTCGCTTCGCCGATCTTTGAAATCGAGAGTCGAATCGGCACTGCCACGTCCTTAAGGTGCATTCCGATAAGCGTTCCGCCTATATCAATACCTGCGTGCGCTTTGATATGCTCAACGACGACGGGTTCATCCATATTCTCATAGGTCAAGGTTGCAAACGAGCCGCCTGCTTTGGGTTGCGGCACGACCGACACGGGTTCGTATTCGTATTTATCGGCGCATTCCCTTTCTATTACGAGCGCTCTGTTAAGATGCTCACAGCATTGAGCTGCAAGGAATATTCCCTTTTCCTTTAAGGTAGGATAGATCTCGTCGAATACTATTTTTGCTGCCTCGTAGCTCGAGCCCTTGCCGATATTTGATCCTAAAATTTCCGAGGAGGAGCAACCGACAACGAAAATATCGCCTGCTTTAATCGATGTCTTTTCAAGCATTTCGTTTATCAGTGCTCGTGCCGCTTTTTTTATTTCTTCGGCAAACTCATCCTTGACGGATGCGTCTGCGCCTCTGCAAATATCCGACATTATTCTCCGCAAGCCTCACTGTCGCAAAGGACGGTTACGTTAGGATGGAGCTTAAGAAGCGTTGCGGGGCAAGAGGTAGTGATTCTGTCGGAAAGAAGCTTCTGGAAAACTTCTCTCTTTGCCTTGCCGTTGATAAGGAGGATGATCTTCTTTGCGCTGAAGATAGTGCCCATACCCATTGTGAGCGCGCTTGTGGGGATAACCTCGTCCTCGGTGAAGAAGCGCGAGTTTGCCGCGATGGTATTTTCAGTGAGTGCGGTCTTGTGAGTGTAGAGGTAGAGGTTTTCCTCGGGCTCATTAAAGCCAATGTGACCGTTTTGACCGATTCCGAGCACCTGAATGTCGACAGTTCCGAGGCTCTTTACGATCTTTTCGTAGTTCTCGCACTCTGCATCGGGGTCTTCTGCCTCGCCGTTAGGAACGTATGTGTTTGCCTTGTCGATGTTGACGTGGTCAAACAGATTGTCGTTCATAAAGTAGCGGTAGCTCTGTCTGTTGCTGGGGGAGATAGGATAGTATTCGTCAAGGTTGACTGTTTTGATGTTTGAAAAATCAATCAAGCCCGATTTGTTCATCTCGACGAGCTTTTTGTACATTCCAATGGGAGTAGAGCCCGTCGCAAGACCGAGCACGGAGTCATTTTTGACGTTAATCTGCTTTGCAATTATATCTGCGGCAGCGGCGGACATTTCTTCATAATTTGAAAACTTTAAGATCTTCATAACATTTACCTTTCTATATATCGAATTACCATTTATCAGTGTCGTTTTCGGGAATTACTTCCTTCATTGCGACGATAGCGCACTCTATCATGCTGTCGTCGGGCTCAAGCACGGTTATATGCTGAAGCCATACGCCCGGCGCGGAAATTATGCGTGTGAGCCAGTTGTCGTGTTTGCCTGCAATCTTGATAAGCTCGTAGCCGATGCCGACGATAAGCGGCAAAAGCAACAGTTTTATAAGAATACGAACAAGCATTTGAGGAACGAATCCAAATGCGAGTAAAAACAATGGGTCGATGAAGAACGAGATCAAGATGCTGACGAGAACCATAAGTATCAGGAAGCTCGTTCCGCATCTGGGGTGAAATCTTCTCTGCTTTCTCACGTTCTCAACGGTAAGCTCAAGTCCTGCTTCGTAGCAGAAGATAGTTTTATGCTCTGCGCCGTGGAATTGGAAGGTTCTTTTTATATCCTTCATAAGCGTCATAAGTGCCATGTATCCTACGATGAGAACGATTTTTAAAATTCCCTCAAACACAGACTTAATAAGTGATTGAACTGCCTCGTTTTCATGTTTTAAAAACGGCATAACGTAGGTTGCACCTGTATAAATGACGGTAGGAAGTACGAAAAAGAGTCCAATTGAAAGCAAAATTCCAAGCACAGTACCGATTGTCATAACGATTGCCGTCATTGCGGAGCTTTCTTTTTTCTCGGTTGATTTTTCAGTCGAAATTTCTTCGTTTGACTCTGTTTCACAAGCGGGAGCATCGGTGGTAGCTGTATCGGCGGCTTCCGCGGTGGTCTGTTCGTCATTTTGGGTAAAATTTCCCTTTTTCTCTGCTTTTTTTGCAGCCTTTGCGGCTTTCTTCGCTTCTTTTTCTTTGCGCATTTCCTCTTCTGCTTCCTCGAGACCCGATATCTCT